>NZ_JACBXC010000643.1 GCF_013870535.1 Streptomyces phytophilus
GAGCCGGAGCGGTCCGAGGCGGAGAAGCTGTCTCTCTCCCTGGCCGGCGCTTCCGCCGACGAACGCCGGCGCCTGGTTCTCGACCTGGTGCGGGTCCACGCCGCCGTCGCGCTGGGCCACGGCGGGAGCGGCGACGCCGCGGCCGAGGAGTCCTTCCGCGACGCGGAACGCCCCTTCCGCGACGCCGGGTTCGACTCGCTGGCCGCGATCGAGCTGCGCAACCGCCTGGTCGCCGCAACCGGGGTGCGGCTGTCCGCCACCGCCGTCTTCGAGCACCCGAGCCCGGCGGAACTCGCCGGTCACCTCCTCTCCCACCTGGACCTCTCGCACCCGCCCGACCGGCTCTCCCGGTAGCCGCACCGCCCGCCCCGGCCGCCGCGCACCCCCGGCGGGACCGGGGATGGCTGGGGTCTGGCCGGGGGTGTGCACCAGGGTGGACGGCTGGTACAGGTGCACAGAATCTTGTTGTCCCTGCAACGACGAGACCGCGACCGGTGCGGTGGCAGAGCCGCGGCACCGGTGACATGGCACGGGGGGAGCACAGCGTATGACCGGGACGGATCCGATCGCCGTCGTCGGCCTCGCCTGCCGGTTGCCGGGAGCGTCGGGCCCGGCGGAGTTCTGGCGGCTGCTGCGCGACGGGACCGACGCCGTCCGGGAGGCCCCCGAGGGCCGCAGGCAGCACGCCGGCGGGCCGGTGCACGGCGGCTTCCTGGAGCGCGTCGACACCTTCGACCCGGAGTTCTTCGGCATCTCCCCGCGCGAGGCCGCGGTCATGGACCCGCAGCAGCGCCTGATGCTGGAGCTGGCGTGGGAAGCGCTGGAGGACGCGGGCACCGTCCCGTACGACCTCTCCCGGACGGCGACCGCCGTCTACGCCGCCGCCATCTGGGACGACTACGCGGAACTGGCGAACCGGCGCGGCGAACCGGCCCGCACCCACCACTCCTTCGCCGGCACCCGGCGGGCGATGCTGGCCAACCGGGTCTCGTACGCCCTCGGGCTCACCGGGCCCAGCCTCACGGTGGACACCGGGCAGTCCTCCTCCCTCGTCGCCGTCCACCTCGCGTGCGACAGCCTGCGCCGCGGGGAGTCCACCCTGGCCCTCGTCGGCGGAGTGAACCTGGTCCTCGCCCCGGAGTCCACCGCCACCTCCGACCGCATGGGCGCGCTGTCCGCCACCGGACGCTGCCGCACCTTCGACGCCGCCGCCGACGGCTACGTCCGCGGCGAGGGCGGCGCGGTCCTCGTCCTCAAGCCGCTCGGGCGGGCGCTCGCCGACGGCGACACCGTGTCCTGTGTGATCCGCGGCAGTGCCGTGAACAACGACGGGGGCGGCGACTCCCTCGGGGCGCCGCGCCGCCGCACGCAGGAGGAGGTGCTCCGGCTGGCGTACCGGCGGGCCGGCACGGACCCGGGCGACGTCCAGTTCGTCGAACTCCACGGCACCGGCACCCCCGCCGGGGACCCCGTCGAGGCGGCAGCCCTCGGCGCGGTCGTCGGCGCCGCGCGCCCCGCGGGCGACCCGGTCGCGGTCGGCTCCGTCAAGACCAACGTCGGCCACCTGGAGGGCGCGGCCGGCATCGTCGGCCTGCTCAAGGTGGCCCTCAGCATCCGCGGCCGTGAACTCCCGCCCACGCTCCACCACACGGCACCGCATCCGGGGATCGCGCTGGACCGGCTCAACCTGCGGGTGCAGGTGGCCCGCGAGGGCTGGCCGCGCCCGGCACAGCCGCTGGTGGCGGGCGTCTCGTCGTTCGGCCTCGGCGGCACCAACTGCCATGTCGTGGTTGCCGAGCCCGACGCGTGTACGGACGCCGCCGCGGCCGGTCCGCGGCCGGACGGTGCCGACGCCGCGGACACCTGGCCGCTGCCCTGGCCGTTCTCCGGCCGCAACCTGCCCGCCCTGCGGGACCAGCCGGCGCGGCTCCTGCGCGCCCTGCGCGAACACCCCGGCCGCGGACCGCAGGACGTCGGGCTGTCCCTGGCCACCACCCGCGCGCAGTTCGACCACCGGGCCGTCGTCATCGGGGCCGGCGGGGACCGCCTGCGCGACGCGGCCGCGAGCCTGTCGCGGGGAGAGCCCGCACCCGGCGTCGTCCAGGGCGTCGCCCGGCCCTGCGCGGGTCCGGTGTTCGTGTTTCCCGGGCAGGGGTCGCAGTGGCGGGGGATGGCGCTGGAGTTGTACGGGCAGTCGGGGGTGTTCGCGGGGGCGTTGGACGAGTGTGCCGAGGCGCTGGTGCCGTACACCGGGCGGTCGTTGCTGTCGGATCTGGAGGGGGATCTCGGGCGCGGTGACGTGGTGCAGCCCGCGTTGTGGGCGGTGATGGTGTCGCTGGCGCGGTTGTGGGAGTCGTTCGGTGTGGTGCCGGCGGCGGTGGTGGGGCATTCGCAGGGCGAGATCGCGGCGGCGGTGGTGGCGGGGGCGTTGAGCCTGGAGGACGGCGCCCGGGTCGCGGCGCTGCGCAGCCGGGTCATCGCCCGCGGCCTGGCCGGGAGCGGCGGGATGCTGTCGGTGGCGCTGCCGGCCGCGGCGGTGCAGGAGCGGCTGGACGCCGTCGGCGGCGGGCTGTGCGTCGGCGCGGTGAACGGCCCCGAGGCCACCGTCGTCAGCGGGCCCGTGGCGGCGCTGGAGAAGCTGACGGCCGCCCTGGAGGCCGACCGGGTACGGGTGCGCCGTACCAACGTCGACTACGCGTCCCACTCCGCCCAGGTCGACGTCGTCGCGGCGGAGCTGACCGAGGTGCTGGGCGAGGTCCGTACGCGGCCGTGCAGGGTGCCGTTCTGCTCGACGGTGACCGGCGAGATGCTGGACGGCCGGGAGCTGGACGCCGGTTACTGGGTGCGCAACCTGCGGCAGACCGTGCGGTTCTCCGACGCCGTACGGAAGCTCGCCGGCCTGGGGCACCGCATGTTCGTCGAGACCAGCCCCCACCCCGTCCTCACCATGGGCGTCCAGGAGACCGCCGGGGCCGACGCGGTCGCCGTGGGATCCCTGCGCCGCGGCGACGGAGGGGCAGAACGCTTCCTCACCTCGCTCGCCGAGGCCCACGTGCACGGCGCCGCCGTCGACTGGGCCCCCGCCTTCCCCGGCGCCCGCACGGTGGACCTGCCGACGTACGCCTTCGAGGGCCGCCGCTACTGGATGCCCGCACCCGCGCCCGCCGCCGAACCCGGCGACCACCCCCTGGCCCGGTCCGTGGCACGACTCGCCGACTCCGACGGCGCGTTGCTGACGGCGACGCTGTCGCGCCGCACCGCGCCGTGGCTCGCCGACCACGTCGTCTCCGGCGCCGTACCGCTGCCCGGCGCCGCCTTCGTCGAGCTGGTCCTGCGCGCGGGCGAGGAGGTCGGCTGCGGGCGGCTCGCGGAGCTGGTCCTGCGCACCCCGCTCCACCTGCCGGAACAGGGCGCGGTC
>NZ_JACBXC010000644.1 GCF_013870535.1 Streptomyces phytophilus
CGCGGCCGGACGCTGGGGGTCGTGACGTTCCTGCGCGGCGGGGGCCGGCGCGGCTTCACGCGGCAGGACGCGGCGTACGCGGAGGACGTGGCCGTACGGGTCGCGGCCTCGCTGGACCTGGCGGAGCTGCTGGGTTAGGGAACCGCCCGCGGGGCCTGGCGTCCGTGTTCCAGGCCGGGTGCAGATCGCCTTTTTCCCGCAGATCGGCGGCGATAGTCAGGCGAAAAGAACGCGGCAGGTCCACTTGTCACCGGGATGAGTCAGAATTGGTGCAGGGCCACCGCACGAGAAATCTAGGGGCACGCATGTCCGGACTGATCGACACAACGGAGATGTATCTCCGCACCATCCTCGAACTCGAAGAGGAGGGCGTCGTCCCCATGCGCGCGAGAATCGCGGAGCGGCTCGACCAGAGCGGCCCCACGGTGAGCCAGACCGTCGCCCGCATGGAGCGGGACGGCCTGGTACGCGTGGCCGGGGACAGGCATCTGGAGCTGACGGAAGAAGGGCGCATGCTGGCGACCCGGGTGATGCGCAAGCACCGCCTGGCGGAGTGTCTGCTGGTCGACGTGATCGGCCTGGAGTGGGAGCACGTGCACGCGGAGGCGTGCCGGTGGGAGCACGTGATGAGCGAGGCCGTGGAGCGCCGCGTGCTCGCGCTGCTGAAGCATCCGACGGAGTCGCCGTACGGGAACCCGATCCCGGGCCTGGAGGAGCTGGGCGAGGAGTCCGGGGCGAACCCGTTCCTGGACGAGGGCATGGTGAGCCTGTCCGCGCTGGGCCCGGACGCCGGGACGGTGATCATCCGCCGTATCGGGGAGCCGATCCAGACCGACTCCGCGCTGATGTACACGCTGCGGCGGGCCGGTGTGCAGCCGGGCGCCGTGGTGAGCGTGACGGATTCGGCGGGCGGTGTGCTCGTCGGCAGCGGCGGCGAGGCCGCCGAGCTGGACGCCGAGGTCGCCTCGCACGTCTTCGTGGCCAAGCGCTAGATCCGTTCGGGCCAGAGCGGTGGCGGGTTTGCGCCGTACCCGCGGTTGGCGTTAAGCGGACCGCGGGATTCCTGTCCGAACGGCAGCGCACCGGGGCCGGGCGTGCCACGCTGTCGCTGACGTCACCAGGGAGGGGTGGGTCATGCCGCTGACATATCCGGGCGCCCGTGCGGCTTCCGGAGGTGTGGCGAGGGCCCCGGCGCCTGGCTCGCCGGGGCCCCGCCTCCCCGTACCGACCCGGAGCCCCGAGCTCCCAGGGTCGTCTCCCCACGGACCCCATGTCCCCGATGCGGGTCCGCCTCCCGGTCTCTGTCTCCCCGCGACGATCGCGGCCAATCCCCGGCCGCGGTCACTCGAACGAGGGGTGTTGGGTCCCGTACCTCGGTGTTCGAATAGATATTCGATAGCGTGAGCTTCGCCGAACGGATTGGGGGTGTCGGCACATGGTCCGTCGTATCAACGTGACAGGGGCGGGTGGGCTGCGTCTCGCCGCCTGGGAGTACGGAGACCCGCCGAAGCGCGCTGCCGACCGCATCGTGGCGCGGGCGCGGTCCGCCGCCGGCCCGGCCGGGAGCCCGCCGGGCGCAGGCCCGCAGGACCGCCCCGGCGTGCTGTTATTGCACGGCCTGATGGGCCGCGCGTCCCACTGGGCGACCACCGCCCGCTGGCTCTCCGGCCGCTCCCGCGCCATCGCGCTCGACCAGCGCGGCCACGGGCGCAGCGACAAACCCGGGGACGGCCCGTTCGACCGCGAGGCGTACATCGCGGACGCCGAGGCCGTCATCGAACAGCTGGACCTCGCGCCGGTGGTCCTCGTGGGCCACTCGATGGGTGCGCTGACCGCCTGGCAGCTGGCCGCCCGCCGCCCCGACCTGGTACGCGGGCTGGTGATCTGCGACATGCGGGCCTCCGCGCTGGGCGCGGCCTCGCAGCGTGAGTGGGAGGAGTGGTTCCGCTCCTGGCCGACCCCGTTCGCCACGCTCGCCGACGTCCGCAAGTGGTTCGGCGAGGACGACCCCGTCCTGGAGCGCCCGCGCACCGCGCGCGGCGAGTTCTACGCCGAGGTGATGGCCGAGCGCGCGGACGGCTGGCGCCCGGTCTTCTCCCGCCGGCAGATGCTGCGGGCCCGCGAGACCTGGGTGCACGACGCGCACTGGGAGGAGCTGGCCCTCGTGCAGTGCCCCACCCTGGTGATCCGCGGCATCGACGGCGAGCTGGGGCGGGCGGAGGCGCAGGAGATGGTGCGCGTCCTGCCCCGCGGGGTGTACGCCGAGCTGGAAGCCGGCCATCTGCTGCACCTGGAGGACCCGGAGGCGTTCCACCGGGCGGTGGAGCCGTTCCTGAAGGACGTGCTCACACCGAAGTGACGGGAGAGCGGGGCGCGTTGCGCGCTCGCTACTCGCCGACGAACCGGAACGTCGACGTGATCGCGTCGAACACGTCGAAGAACGAGTCCGCCAGATCCAGCACCTGGCTGCTGCCCGCGACCAGCGCCACCTTGCCCTCCTGCCCGGGGACCGGGATGAAGGTCTGCATCAGCACCGCGCGGATCGTGCGGTCGTCGCCGGGGATCTTGACGTCCTCGACGCCCTGCGTGCGGGCCGCCGTGCCGATGCCCTCGATCTCGACCGTCGAGACCTTCCGCCAGGCGTCGCCCTCCTTCTTCGGCCGGATCTGCTTGATCTGGCCCACGATCAGCGCCGGGTCGGTCGGCAGCAGCTCGCCGCTCTCGGTGCGGGCGCCGATGAGGGAGACGGTGATCGAGCCGGTCACCGGCACCTCGCCGCCGAAGGTCTCCGCCATGCAGCCGCAGTACAGGGCGCCGGAGGCCCAGGCGTCCTTGGCGGCCTTGCGCAGGAACGCCTCCAGCACGCCGCGCTGCTCGGCCAGTTCGGGGTTGCGGCGGACCCGGTCGTTGACCATCTCCCGGATCCCGTCGTCCCGGGACTCGGGCCGTACGTCGAACTCCCACCACGACTCCGGCACCCGGATCCGGAAGCCTCCGCGCTCGATCGTGAGCGCTTCCATCCAGCGGCTCATGCTGCCCCCTCTGTCGCACGTGTCGCAACGCCCGGTCGCCCCGCCGCGCCCCGCGGCCGGGCCGCGGCGGCGTAGTTGTCCACAATCCCGGATACGCGCTGTTCCCGCGAAGCCCGGGGCGGATATCGTTTCGTAGACCCTAGTGTCCGAGCTGAACGCATTTCCGCGGGGGGAAAACCGGGGAACAGCCGGGGACGTCCGAGGAGGATCAGCGTGCGCCTCACCCTGACCGTCGTCGATCCGCTCGGGGGCGACCGTGCCGACGTCGTCCTCGACGCGGAGGCGGAGTCGTCCGTCGGAGACGTCGCCCGCGTCCTGGCCGGGCAGCTCGACTCGCCGCCGCCGCCCGCTCCGCCCGCGCCGTGCAGGTCCCGGCCCAGCATGC
>NZ_JACBXC010000645.1 GCF_013870535.1 Streptomyces phytophilus
GGCGGGCCCCGGCTCCGTGGCGCCGGGGCCCCACTTCGGCAGGGCTCTCAGGCCGACAGGGGCCGCTGCGCCTTGATGGACTGGAGCAGCCCCACCGCGATCCACACCGCGAACATCGACGAGCCGCCGTAGCTGACGAACGGCAGCGGCAGGCCCGCGACCGGCATGATGCCGAGCGTCATGCCGATGTTCTCGAACGCCTGGAACGCGAACCACGCCACCACGCCCGCCGCGACGATCGTGCCGTACAGGTCGCTGGCGTCCCGCGCGATCCGGCACGCCCGCCACAGCATCACGCCGAGCAGCACCAGGATGACGCCCGCGCCGACGAAGCCCAGCTCCTCCCCGGCGACCGTGAAGATGAAGTCGGTCTGCTGCTCCGGCACGAACTGGCCCGTCGTCTGGCTGCCCTCGCCCAGGCCCTTGCCGGTCGCCCCGCCGGAGCCGATGGCGATACGGGCCTGGTTGGTGTTGTAGCCGACGCCGGCCGGGTCGAGCGCCGGGTTGGCGAAGGCCGCGAAGCGGGCGACCTGGTACTCGTCGAGCATGCCCAGCGAGACGATCAGCGCCGCGCCGCTGACGCCGGCCAGCACCAGGCCCAGCACCCAGCGGTTCGACGCGCCGGAGGCCAGCAGCACGCCCAGCACGATCGACGTCAGCACCATCGCCGAGCCGAGGTCCGGCATCAGCACGACGATCCCGATGGGCACCGCGGCCAGACCCAGGGCCTGGACGACGGTGCGGTGGTCGGGGTGCTCGCGGTCGCCCGCGTCGACCCGGGCGGCCAGGATCATCGCCATCCCCAGGATGATCGTGATCTTGGTGAACTCGGCCGGCTGGACCGTGAAGCCGCCGCCCAGGTCGAGCCAGGCGCGGGAGCCGTTGATGGTGCTGCCCAGCGGGCTGAGCACCATGGCGACGAGCACCAGCGACAGCCCGTACAGCAGCGGCACCACCCCGCGCAGCGTGCGGTGGCCGACCCAGACGGTGGCGGCCATCAGCGCGATGCCGACGGTGGTGAAGATCGCGTGCCTTATCACGAAGAAGTACGGGTCGCCGCCCGTGAGGTCGTCGCGGTTGCGGGTCGCGGACCAGACCAGCGCGGTGCCCATGACGGACAGCGCGAGCCCGGAGAACATCAGCATCCAGTCGACCCGGCGCACCAGCGAGTCGCGCGCGGTCAGCCTGCCCCACGTGCCCAGCTCGGGGGTGAAGCGCCGGACCGAGTACCCGTCGGCGGCCGTCATCGCGCCTCGATCCTGCCGTCCGGCGAGATCTTCGGCAGCTTCTTCTCCGGCTTGGGCAGCAGCGCCTTCTTCGGGTCGATGCCGCCGCCCTTGCCGACGCCGTACAGCGCGTCGTACACGGCGCGGACCGCGGGCGCCGAGGCGCCGGAGCCGGTGCCGCCCTGGGACATCGTCATGACGATCGCGTACTCGTCGGTGTACGTCGCGAACCACGACGTCGTCTGCTTGCCGTAGACCTCGGCGGTACCGGTCTTCGCGTGCATCGGGATCTCGTCCTGCGGCCAGCCGCCGAAACGCCAGGCGGCGGTGCCCCGGGTGGCGACGCCCGCGAGCGCATCGTCTATGGCGGCGTGGGTGGCCTTGTCCAGCGGCAGCTTGCCGTGGGACTTCGGCTCGATCATGTCGACCTTCTTGCCGTCGGCGCTGACGACGGCCTTGCCGACGGTCGGGTCGTACAGCGTGCCTCCGTTGGCGATGGCGGCGTACATGGTGGCCATCTGTATCGGCGTGACGAGCGTGTCGCCCTGGCCGATGGAGTAGTTGACGGAGTCACCGGCGCGCATCCGCATGCCCTCCAGGCAGTTCTCGTACGCGATGCGCTCGGCGTAGTCGCCGTCCTGCTTGCCCTGCTTGCACCAGGTGTCCTTGTTGGCCTGCCAGTAGTCCTTCTTCCACTGCCGGTCGGGCACCCGGCCGGTGACCTCGTTGGGCAGGTCGACGCCGGTCTCCTCGCCGAGGCCGTACTGGTGGGCCGTCTTGTAGAACCAGTCGTCGGGCTTCTTCTTCGGCTTGTTGCCGCCGTCGTTCAGCCACTCCTGGTGCGCCAGCCGGTAGTAGACCGTGTCGCAGGAGACCTCCAGCGCGCGGCCGAGGTCGATCGCGCCGTAGCTCTGCGACTCGAAGTTCTTGAAGACCTGGCCGCCGATGCTGTAGTCGCTGCTGCACTCGTAGTTGCCGTCGAAGGAGTAGCCGGCGTTGACCGCGGCGGTCGTCGGGATCGGCTTGAAGATCGAGCCGGGGGCCGACTGGCCCTGGATCGCCCGGTTCAGCAGCGGGTAGTTGGCCTTCTTGCCGGTGAGCTTCTTGTACGTGCCGGCGTCGATGCCGCCGACCCAGTCGTTCGGGTCGTACGTGGGGTTGGACGCCATGGCGACGATGCGGCCGGTGTCGGCCTCCATCACCACCATCGCGCCGGAGTCCGCCTTGTAGTTCGTGCCGGTGTTGTCGTCGAACTGCGTGCGGGCCGCCTCCATCGCCTTGGCCAACTCCTCCTCGGCCAGCGACTGCACCCGCGAGTCGATGCTCGTGACCAGGTTGGAGCCGGGCACGCCCGGCTGCTTGTCGGCCTCCCCTATCACCCGGCCGAGCTTGTCCACGCGGTAGCTCGTCACGCCGGCCTGGCCGCGCAGCTGGGAGTCGTACGAGCGCTCCAGCCCCGAGCGGCCGATCTGGTCGGTGCGCAGCAGCGGGTTGTCGCCGCCCTCGGCGTCGGCGATCTCCTCGTCGGTGACCGGCGAGAGGTAGCCGAGGACCTGCGCGGTGTTCGCGTCGTTCGGCGAGCCGTAGCGGCGGACGGCGCTGGGCTCTGCGGTGATGCCGGGGAACTCCTCCTCGCGCTCGCGGATCTGCAGCGCCTGGCGGGCCGTGGCCTCGTCGGTGATGGGGATCGGCTGGTACGGGGAGCCGTTCCAGCACGGCTTGGGGGTCTTGGCGTCGCAGAGCCGCACGCGCTCCATGACGGTCTTCGGGTCCATGCCGAGGACGCCGGCGAGCTTGGTCAGTATCGCCTCGCCGTCGTCGTCCATCTTCATGAGGTCGGTGCGGCTGGCGGAGACCACGAGGCGGGTCTCGTTGTCGGCGAGCGGCTCGCCGCGGGAGTCGAGGATGGAGCCGCGTACGGCGGGCTCGATGACCTGCTGGACGTGGTTGCCCGCGGCCTCCGCCTCGTACTCGTCGCCGTTGCGGATCTGCAGGTACCACAGCCGGCCGCCCAGGGTGAGCAGCAGCGAGAGCACGAGGACCTGGATGCCGACGAGCCGGACGGTGACCCGGGTGGACTTGCCGGTCTCCGGGATGTTGGTCACAGCCGCTTCACCCCTTTGATACGGGTGGCCTTGGCGGACTTGGACTTGGGGCCGAACAGGTTGCCGCGCTGCCGGCCGATGCCGCC
>NZ_JACBXC010000646.1 GCF_013870535.1 Streptomyces phytophilus
CCGCCCAACGTCGTCGTCGTGTCGATCGACGACCTCGGCTGGCGCGAGTTCGGCGCGTACGGCAACACCTTCAACGAGACCCCGCACATCGACCGGCTGGCGCGCGAAGGGATGCGCTTCACCCGCGCGTACTCCGCCGCGCCCATCTGCTCGCCCACCCGGGCCGCGCTGATGACCGGGCTCTACCCGGCGCGCACCGGCATCACCGACTTCCTCCGCGAGGCGCCGGCGGCGAGCGACAAGTTCCTCTCCCCCGACATCCCCACCGTCCCCGACTTCCTCGGCCCGCGCGGGTACACCACCGCCCTGATCGGCAAGTGGCACCTCACCGAGACCTACAGCGGCGAGTACACCGAGCGGCCCGGCAACCCCTACGCGCACGGGCTGGACGAGGCGATCGCCTCCGAGCGGCTGTACATCGCGAACGGGGACTACTTCCACCCGTACCGCTTCATGCCCGACCTGCCGGCCCGCAGCCCCGGCGAGTACCTCACCGACCGGCTCGCGGACGAGGCCGTCGACTTCGTCGCCCGCCACCGCGACGAGCCGTTCTTCCTGCACGTCTCCAACTACGCCGTGCACACCGCCCTGGACGCGAAGCCCGACCTGCTCGCCAAGTACGAGGCGAAGCCGGGCGCCGGACAGCTGCCGAACCGGCCCGCGCTGGCCGCGATGCTGGAGAGCATCGACGACCAGGTCGGCCGGATCGCCGCCGCGCTCGACGCGCACGGGCTCGCCGAGCGCACGCTGATCCTCGTCACGTCCGACAACGGCAGCCCGTACCGGGACGCGACCGCGCCGCTGCGCGGCGGCAAGAGCGAGCTGTACGAGGGCGGGATCCGGGTGCCGCTGGTCGCGTACTGGCCGGGCCGGGTGGCCCCGGGCCGTACGGACGCCACACCCGTCTCCACCATCGACGTGCTCCCGACGGCGCTGGACCTCGCGGGCGGCAGCCCGGCAGCCGAGGGCTTCGACGGTACGAGCCTGGCCCCGCTGCTCACCGGCCGGGGCCGGCTCAGGCGCGAGACGCTCTTCTGGATCTACCCGCACTTCAACGGGGACCGCCACCCGCACGCGGCCGTCCGGCACGGCGAGTTCAAGCTCGTACGCCGGCTCCGCGGCGGCACCGGCGAGCTGTACCACGTCGGCCGCGACCCCGGCGAGACCGAGGACCTCGCCGGCCGGCACCCGGCGAAGCTGCGCCGGTTGACCGCCCTGCTCGACGACCACCTCGCGGACGTCGGCCTGTTCGCGCCGCCGCCGGATCCGGGCGCGTACCCGGTGGCCGAGCTGGACGAGCCGTTCGACACCGGCCTCGCGCGCTTCACCGTCCTGCCGGTGCCGGGCGGGTCGCACCAGGGCACCGCCACGGCGGGCGACGGGAAGCTCACCGTGACCACGCAGGCGCCGACGCACATGCTGTTCCTCTCCGACACCGCGCCGCGCACCGACACCTTCGCGCTGGTGCTGGACACCGGCACCTTCGCGGGGACCGGCGGCCAGGACACCGTGTTCGTCGGCCTCGCCAAGGACGCGGACAACTACCTGCTGTTCCGGCACCACAACGGGCTGCGACGGGCCGGCTGGGACCTGCGCATCGACGGCAAGCTGATCACCGTCGGCACGGAGCCGCTGGACAACCTCGACGGCACCGTGGACCTCTCCCGCCCCGGCTCGCGCTACGCCCTGGTGGCCCGCGGCAAGGTCGCCACCGCGTACGTGGACCAGGGCGCGGGCTGGGAGTTCCTGTTCACCGCGGACGCCGGCGGGGTGCTGGACCTGACGGACCCGGAGGTGCGGGCCGCGTACCGCTACACGGCCAGTGCGCGCCTGGACCGGGGCACGATCACGCTCGACGGCCTCCACGCGGGCAGCCGCCCGTAGGAGCGGGGCTAGGCTGCGGCTGACCGACAGGAGGGTGCCGTGGCCGAGACGACGACCCTGGCCGAGGTGATGGCCGAGCTGGGCGCGCTGGAGGATCCGAAGGCGCGCGCGGTCAACGAGAGGCACGGCGACGACCACGGCGTGAACCTCGGCAGGCTGCGCGCGCTCGCCAAGAGGCTGAAGACGCAGCAGCCGCTCGCCCGCGAGCTGTGGCGGACCGGCGACTCCGCGGCGCGGCTGCTGGCGCTGCTGGTCTGCCGTCCGAAGGCGTACGGGCGGGACGAGCTGGACGCGATGCTGCGCGAGGCGCGTACGCCCAAGGTGCACGACTGGCTCGTGAACTACGCGGTGAAGAAGAACCCGCACGCCGAGGAGCTGCGCCTGGCCTGGTTCGCCGACGCCGACCCGGTGGTGGCGAGCGCCGGCTGGGCGCTGACCGCCGAGCGCGTGGTGAAGAAGCCCGCGGACGTCGACGCGGAGGGGCTGCTCGACGTGATCGAGGCGGAGCTGAGGGACGCCCCGGACCGGCTGCAGTGGGCGATGAACACGTGCCTGGCGCAGATCGGCATCGAGTTCCCCGAGCACCGCGCCCGCGCCGTCGCCGTCGGGGAGCGCCTGGAGGTGCTGAAGGACTATCCGACGTCCCCGGGCTGCACGTCCCCGTACGCGCCGGTCTGGATCGCCGAGATGGTCCGCCGCCGGGGCGGCTGACCGGCGGGCCGACCGGAAAGAGGGCATAAGAGGCATAAAGCACCCAAATGGGCGTATTGTGGCTTGAGGGGATGCATCCGACTCTCCTGGAGAGGAGGCAGCAACCATGTCGTACCAGCAACACACCACCGACATGACCTCGCACCCCGACGTGGGCGAGATGCGAGAGCGATTCGATCGCACGACGGCCGGAAGTGGTGTGGTTGCCCTCGAAGGACTGATCCTGCTCGCCGGCTTGTTTGCCGCGATTTCGCCCTGGGTCGTGCACTTCACGGGGAACACCAACCTTGCCGTCAACAACCTCATCGTCGGCATCACCATCGGCCTGATCGGACTCGCGCTTGCGCTCGCCCCCGAGCGGACGTCGGGTCTGGCCTGGCTCGCCGTGCCCCTCGGCGCCTGGCTGGTGATTTCCCCCTGGGTGGTCACCAGCGCGAACACGGCCCCCAACGGCGCCATCTGGAGCAACTGCTTCGTCGGTGGCGCCACGGCCTTGCTCGGACTGCTGGCCGCGGGGATGACCGTGGCCTTCCGGCAGAAGGCACGAAGGTAGGGCACGAAGGCAGGGCCGGACGCGGTCCGGCCTGTCGGCACGGCCCGAGGCCGGGTCGGCCCGGGGTGAACCCGGGTGCGGTCCGGCCCCGGGCTAGTGCGCGTCCGGGTCCGGGTGGGGAAAGCCCCCGGTCCGAGACGCCGACCAGCCCCATCGCCGCCGACCTCCGCCTGCCGCAGGCTCGTTGCGTACGAGACGGGCGAGACGAGAGCGCGGGTGGACCGAGTGAAGCGGGTACGACGGGTGCTGGCGGCGGCGACG
>NZ_JACBXC010000647.1 GCF_013870535.1 Streptomyces phytophilus
CGACGCCGTCGCCTGCTCCCTGGAGAACCCCGAGACCTGCGAGGCATGCCAGTGACCACCGCCACCGAAGCCAAGAACCTGCTCGACCCCGGCTTCGAGCTGACCCTGCGCCCCATGCGCTACCCGGACTTCTACGAGCGCTACCGGGACGCCATCAAGAACACCTGGACCGTCGAGGAGGTCGACCTCCACTCCGACGTCTCCGACCTCGCCAGGCTCTCGCCGGGCGAACAGCACCTCATCGGGCGGCTGGTGGCGTTCTTCGCCACCGGCGACTCGATCGTGGCGAACAACCTGGTGCTCACGCTCTACAAGCACCTCAACTCGCCGGAGGCCCGCCTCTACCTCTCCCGCCAGCTCTTCGAGGAGGCCGTGCACGTCCAGTTCTATCTGACGCTGCTCGACACCTACCTCCCCGACCCGGACGAGCGGACCGCGGCGTTCGCCGCCGTGGAGAACATCCCGTCGATCCGCGAGAAGGCGCAGTTCTGCTTCCGCTGGATGGACTCCGTGGAGAACATCGAGCGGCTGGAGACCAGGGAGGACCGCCGCCGCTTCCTGCTCAACCTCATCTGCTTCGCCGCCTGCATCGAGGGCCTGTTCTTCTACGGCGCGTTCGCGTACGTCTACTGGCTGCGCTCCCGCGGCCTGCTGCACGGGCTCGCGACCGGCACGAACTGGGTGTTCCGCGACGAGAGCATGCACATGGACTTCGCGTTCTCCGTGGTCGACACGGTCCGCGCGGAGGAGCCGGACCTCTTCGACGAGGAGCTGGGGCGGCAGGTGCGCGACATGCTCGACGAGGCGGTGCGGGCGGAGCTGCAGTTCGCGCGGGACCTGTGCGGCGAGGGCCTGCCGGGGATGAACACCGACTCGATGCGCGCGTATCTGGAGTGCGTTGCCGACCAGCGGCTCCTCCGGCTGGGCTTCGAGCCGGTGTACGGGTCGCAGAACCCGTTCGCGTTCATGGAGTTGCAGGACGTGCAGGAGCTGACGAACTTCTTCGAGCGCCGCCCGTCCGCGTACCAGGTGGCGGTGGAGGGCTCGGTGGCGTTCGACGACGAGTTCTGAGCCCGGCGCCGGCCGGACCCGCCGCGGGGGGCGGGTCCGGCCGGCGACTGCTCGCTGCCGCGGCGCCGTTGCCGCGGGTGCCGCGGTGCTGCGGTGTTACGGTCTCCGGCGGTCAGATGCCGCAGGAGGGAGCGGACCAGTAGCGGGAGGACCGGCCGTCCACGTGCGTGTGGTCGTTGTGGCCCGGGTAGCCGGGACCGAGGATCCCGCCGAAGCCGTGGGTACGCGCCTGCTGGGCCAGCCGGCAGAACGACGGTGAGCCGACGAGGTCGGCCGCCGTGCCGTACAGATGCTGGCTGTTCGAGGCGCCGCCGACCGCGCTGTTGCACGACGTGGAGCGGAAGCCGCTGCTGATGTTGATCGGGACGTCACCGAGGGCGTGCCGCATCGCCTCCAGCTTCCACATGGTGCGCTTGGCGTTCTCCTTGGCTGTCGCCGCGGAGACCGCACCACCGCCCCAGGTGGAGTTGCACTTGTTCAGCTCGCCGTAGGTGAAGTGCACGGGTGTGCAGTCGGCGTCCTGGAGGCTGTAGATCTTGCTGAACGTGTTGGGACCCGCGACGCCGTCCGAGGCGAGCCCGTACGCGCTCTGGAACTTGGCGACCGCGGCCTTGGTACGCGGGCCGAAGTTGCCGTCGACGGCGAGGATCTCGCCGGACGTCACGTGCCCCGCCACCCGGATCTGCAGCTGGGTGACGTCGGAGCCGGACATGCCTTCCTTGAGCGTGCGGTTCCAGGTGTAGCACGAGTCCGCCTGCGCGGTGCCGGCGGTCGCGACCGTGCCGACGACCCCGGCCGCCGCGATCATGACAATGGTGAGGATGAGTCTGACCGTACGTCTGAGCATCGGACCTCCGTGCCGTACGAATGGGGGGCTCCGAGCCTCGCGTGCGCCGGGCGCGCGGTCAACGCACCGGCCGGGCGCCAGTGGTCTCGACCACTGCCGTAACCGCCGCGCAAGAGGCGGCGGTCACGGCGCCCGCCGGAGGCGGGCCGGGCGGCCGTACGGGCAGGCCGGGGGCGGCGTCAGTCGTTGGGGACGGTCTCGTACCGCGGGGTGTTCTCCGCCATCTGCTGCATGACGTCCTTGCGTTCGCGCTTGGAGAGCCGGTCGATGTAGAGCCGCCCGTGGAGGTGGTCCGTCTCGTGCTGCAGGCAGCGGGCGAAGTAGCCCGTGCCCTGCACCCGGACCGGGTTGCCGTCGAGGTCCCGGCCGCTCACCACCGCGAAGTCCGGCCGGGCCAGCGACATGTACGCGCCGGGGACGGACAGGCACCCCTCGTTGCCGTCGTCGAGCTGGCGGCGGTCGGCGGGCAGTTCCTCCAGCACGGGGTTGCACACGGCGCCCACGTGCCGTGCGCCGTCGTCGTCCGGGCAGTCGTAGACGAAGACCTTGAGGTCGACGCCGATCTGGTTGGCCGCGAGCCCCACGCCCTCCGCCGCCCGCTGGCTGGCGAACATGTCGTCCACGAGCTTCCGCAGCCCGTCGTCGAACTCCGTGACGTCCCGGCACTCGCGGTGCAGCACCGGATTGCCCACCACCGTGATCGGCCTGACCGTGCCCCGCTCGCGGGCCGCCTGCTCACGCGCCTCCGCGTCCGTCACGTCGTCGAGGAACACGTCCGGCGACTCCGCTTCCCGCCCCGCCTGCTGCTGCTCCGCCTGCTGCGTCATCCTCGCCGTACGCCTTCCTGGTTCCCGCCCGCATGAGCTTCATGTAAAGACCGGAGTCCAGGGTACGGCCAGGTTCCGACAGCCTCAGACGACTTCCTCCAGATCCCGCCAGTCCCGGGTGTCCGGACTGTCGGCGGCCCAGCTCTCCAGCAGCCCGCGCACCAGCGACGCGGGCGCGGCTATCCCGCACTCCCGCTCCGGCACCCACAGCCCGTCCTCGGTGCGGTGCACCAGCGGCCCGGGCTGGCCCGGCTCGCTGTGGTCGTGCGGGTCGAGGGTCGCCTGGAGCGAGCCCTCGGCGCTGGGCATGCAGCTCTCCGAGCAGGTGCGGCAGAGCAGCCGCACCGACGACGACCAGTCCTCGGCCGCGTATCCCGCCTCGGCCGCCAGCAGCTCGACGGCATCCCGGTCCGCCTCGGTGGCCGCCTCCAGCAGCACCACCCACGTCGGCACCGGCGACGGCGCCCACAGCTCTATCTCGTCGAAGACCGGGTACGAGGGACCCGCCAGGGTGGCCCGCTCGCCGTGCGGCACCCCGTCGTGCAGGACGACCTCGCCCCAGCGCCGCCCCGACGACGGCAGCGGGATGCTCTGCACCTCGATCCGCGCCGGGTCCAGCCGGCGGCCCCAGACGACCTCCGCCTCGCCCTCCGGCGACAG
>NZ_JACBXC010000648.1 GCF_013870535.1 Streptomyces phytophilus
TTCACCCCCGCCGTCCGCCTCAACGGAGTGTTCTCGGTGACCCCGGACAACCTGCCGCTGCTCGGCCCGTTCGACGGGCTGCCCGGGCTGTGGTCGGCGACGGCGATCTGGGTCACGCACGCCGCGGGCGCGGCGGCCGCGCTGGCGGAGGCGATGGACGGCGGCGAGGCGGGCGCGGGCTTCGCGGCGCTGGCGCCGGACCGCTTCGCGGGCGAGACGGCCCGGGAGCTGCGCCGCCGGGCCCTGCG
Organism: Streptomyces phytophilus; assembly: GCF_013870535.1. GTDB lineage: Bacteria > Actinomycetota > Actinomycetes > Streptomycetales > Streptomycetaceae > Streptomyces > Streptomyces phytophilus. Next base: position 249 of record NZ_JACBXC010000648.1, read on the forward strand.
CCACTACCGGGACATCTACGCCGCGGGCTGAGGCGCCAACGGCCGGGCCGGGGCCCGGCGTCGGGCGTACGGACCGGGGCGGCCCGGAGCGCTCGCGCGGCCTGTGGATAACTTCCGGCGGTGTGGTCCCGCCGCCGTAGGATCTCCGTGAGATCGCCGGAGGTGGGAAGTGGCCGTGGACGAGACGCCAGAAGCAGGCACGCCGCCGTGGCGGATGCTGCTCGCCTACGCGCGCCCGCACCGCTGGGCGCTGCTCGCGGGGGCGCTGCTGTCGCTGGCGACGGGCGCCACCGGGCTGGCGCTGCCGCTGGTGGCGCGGTCGCTGATCGACGACCTGTCCGGGGACCGGTCCATCGCGGGGGCTCTGGTGCTGATGTCGGTGCTGGTGGTCGCCAACGCCGGGGTCGGGGCGCTGGGTTCGTACGTGCTGCGGCGCACCGCCGAGTCGGTGGTGCTGACGGCGCGGCGCCGGGTCAGCTCGTACCTGCTGCGGCTGCGCATCTCGGCCGTGGACCGTACGGAGCCCGGGGACCTGATGGCCCGGGTGACGTCCGACTCCACGCTGCTGCGCGAGGTCACCACCGACACCCTCGTCGGGCTCGGCACCGGCGGTCTGACGGCCGTGGCGACGCTGGTGCTGATGGGCGTCGTCGACCCGGTGCTGCTCGGGGTGACCGCCGGGGTGATCGTCGCGGCCGGCACGGTCATCGGCTTCATCGTGCCGCGCATCAACCGGGCGGCGAAGCAGGCGGCCGAGTCCGTGGGCCTGATGGGGGCGGCGCTGGAGCGGGTGCTCGGCGCGTTGCGCACCGTCAAGGCGTCCGGCGCCGAGCACCGCGAGGAGCAGGCGGTGCACGCCGCGGCGCAGGAGTCGTGGCGGCAGAGCGTGCGGGCCGCCAAGTGGTCTGCGCTGGCCGGGAACACGGCGGGACTGTCCATGCAGGTCGCGTTCATCACCGTGCTGGCGGTTGGCGGCGCGCGGGTGGCGACCGGGTCGATCGACGTGGGCACGCTGGTCGCCTTCCTGCTCTACGTCTTCTATCTGATGTCGCCGATCCAGCAGGTGGTGGCCGCGGTCGCGCAGTACCAGACGGGGGCCGCCGCGCTGGAGCGCATCCGCGAGGCGCAGCAGCTGCCCGCCGAGCCCGTCGCGGCGCCCGCGCCGCTGCCGGAGCCGGGAGCCGAGCCGGCGGCGCTGGCGTTCGAGGACGTCCGCTTCCGGTACGCGGACGACCTGCCGTACGTGCACCACGGCGTCAGCTTCGCGATACCGCCGCGCGGCATGACGGCGTTCGTCGGCCCGTCGGGGGCGGGGAAGACGACCGTCTTCTCGCTGATCGAGCGGTTCTACGAGCCGACCGCCGGGCGCATACTCCTGGACGGCGCCGACGTCACCGACTGGGAGATACCCGCCCTGCGGGCCGCCATCGGGTACGTGGAGCAGGACGCCCCGGTGCTCTCGGGCTCGCTCGGCGACAACCTGCTGCTGGGCAACGCGGCGGCCGGCGAGGACGACGTGCGGGCGGTGCTGAAGACCACCCGGCTCGACGGCCTGGTGGCGCGGCTGCCGCAGGGTCTGGACACCCTCGTGGGCCACCGCGGCACGAAGCTGTCCGGTGGCGAGCGGCAGCGCGTCGCCATCGCCCGCGCGCTGCTGCGCCGGCCCCGGCTGCTCCTGCTCGACGAGGCCACGTCGCAGCTGGACGCGGTCAACGAGGCGGCCCTGCGCGACACCGTGGCGGAGGTGTCGCGCCGCACCACCGTGCTCGTCGTCGCCCACCGGCTGTCGACGGTCACCAGCGCCGACCGGATCGTGGTGGTGGACGCGGGCCGGGTGCGGGCCGTGGGCACGCACGCCGAGCTGGTCGCCGGCGACCGGCTCTACGCGGAGCTGGCGACCACCCAGTTCCTCGTCGCCGCGGCCGGCACCGCATGATGGAGGGCGAACGACCGAGGAGGACCGCCGTGCGCCCGGAGCTGCAGATCAGCGCCACCAACCCGGAGCATCCCGCCGCGCTGCTCGACCTGCCCTGGGAGCTGCCGCTCGACACCTGGCCGGAGAGCTGCCTGGTCGACCTGCCGCGCGGCATCTCACGGCACGTGGTGCGTTTCGCCGAGGCCGGCGAGGAGGTCGTGGCGATCAAGGAGGTGCCGGAGCGCGCCGCCCGCCGGGAGTACGAGCTGCTGCGCGACCTCGACCGGCTCGGCATCCCCGCCGTGGACGCGCTCGCGGTCGTCACCGGCCGCACCGGCGCGGACGGCGAGCCGCTGGAGCCGGCGCTCGTCACCCGGCACCTGGTGGGCTCGCGCCCGTACCGGGCGATGTTCGAGACCACGATGCGCCCGAGCACCGTGAACCGGCTGATGGACGCGCTGGCCGTGCTGCTCGTCCGGCTGCATCTGGCGGGTTTCGCCTGGGGTGACTGCTCGCTGTCCAACACCCTCTTCCGGCGGGACGCCGGGGCGTACGCCGCCTACCTGGTGGACGCCGAGACCGGGCAGATCCAGCCGCGGCTGAGCCACGGCCAGCGGGAGTACGACATCGAGCTGGCCCGCATGAACATCTCGGGCGAGCTGATGGACCTGGAAGCCTCCGGGGCGCTGCACCCGTCGATCGACCCGATCCCGTTCGGCGCGGCCATCGCCGAGCGGTACGGCGACCTGTGGCACGAGCTGACCCGGCAGTCGGTCTACCCGGCCGACAAGCGGCACTACATCGAGCGCCGCATACGCCGTCTGCACGACCTCGGCTTCGACGTCGCCGAGATGCAGATCACCCACTCCCCGGGCGGCGACACGGTCTCGTTCGTGCCGAAGGTCGTCGACGCCGGCCACCACCAGCGCCAGCTGCTGCGGCTGACCGGCATGGACACCGAGGAGAACCAGGCCCGCCGGCTGCTGAACGACCTGGAGAGCTGGATGGCGACCCAGGACGACTACGCGCCCGGGGACCCGCTCGGCGCCCGGCCCGAGGTGCTGGCGCACCGCTGGGTGCGGGAGGTGTTCCGGCCGACCGTGGGTGCGGTGCCGCCGGCGCTGCGCGGCCAGCTCGACCCGGCGCAGGTCTACCACGAGGTGCTGGAGCACCGCTGGCTGCTGGCCGAGCAGACGCAGCAGGACGTGGAGCTCGATGCCGCGGTCGCCGACTACGTCGA
>NZ_JACBXC010000649.1 GCF_013870535.1 Streptomyces phytophilus
CCGAGGTGGGCTGGCGGCTGCTGGTCCTCGCCGGCCTCATCTACGTGCTGATGCAGATCATCAGCGTCGTCAGCCTCGTCGTCATCGCCTTCGCGGTCGGCCTGCTGGTCACCGCGCTGCTGCAGCCGACGGTCGCGCGGCTGCGCCGCTGGGGCTTCAGCCAGGGCCTGGCCACGGCCACCACGTTCATCGGCGGCTTCGTCGCGATCGGCCTCATCGGCTGGTTCGTGGTCTGGCAGATCATGGAGAACATCGACGATCTGACCGACCGCATCCAGCAGGGCATCGACGACGCCCAGGAATGGCTCATCGACGGGCCGTTCCACGTGCAGGAAAAACAGGTCAACAACATCGGCAACGAGATAAGCGACTGGCTCGGCGAGAACTCCAGCGAGGTCACCTCCGCGGGCCTCGAAGGCGTCTCGTACGTGCTGGAGTTCTTCTCCGGCGCCGCCATCGCCGCTTTCGTCACCATCTTCCTGCTCTACGACGGCCAGCGCATCTGGCGCTGGTGCCTGAACTTCGTGCCCACCGACGCCCGTGACGCCGTGGCGGGCGCGGGCCCCAAGGTGTGGGCCACGCTCACCGGTTACGTGCGCGGCACCGTGCTGGTGGCGCTCATCGACGCGGTGTTCATCGGCATCGGCATCTTCATCCTCGACGTGCCCATGGCCGTGCCACTGGCCGTGCTGATCTTCCTCTTCGCGTTCGTGCCACTCGTCGGTGCGCTGGTCTCCGGCGCGCTCGCGGTGGTCGTGGCGTTCGTGACGAACGGGATGATCACGGCGCTGCTGGTGCTCGGCGTGGTCCTGCTCGTGCAGCAGATCGAGGGGCACATCCTGCAGCCGTTCATCCTCGGCCGCATGGTGCGGGTGCACCCGCTGGCAGTGGTGCTCGCGGTGGCCATCGGCACGCTCGTCGCGGGCATCCCGGGCGCGGTGGTGGCGGTGCCGCTGATCGCGGTGCTCAACACGGCGGTCGGATATCTCAAGGCGTACCACCGCGAACACGTCGCGGATCCGGGGCCACCACCGCACGGGGCGACGGCGCTCGAAGTCTCGCCGGCCACGCCGACCGACACCCCCGCGCCCGGCACGGACGCGGAGGTGGCGGGGACGGGAGCGGGCGGCGGCGGCCCGGAGGCGGCCGGCGGCGGCGACACGAAGGGCTGACGCGCAAGGGCCGACGGCGGTCCGGGCGCGGGGGGCCGATGCAGCGGTCCGGCGCGAGGGGGCGTACGGGACGGGCCGCAACCGGCGTTCAGCCGTGGCCGAGCGCCGCCTCCGCGTCGAGGACCGTGCCCGCCGCCTGGACGACCGCGGCGACCTTCAGCGCCTCGTGCACCGTCTCCCGGTCCGCACCGGTCCGCCGCAGCGCGCGCTCGTGCTCGTCCAGGCACGCCCCGCAGCCGCCCACGGCGGACACGGCCACGCACCACAGCTCGTAGTCCGCCTTGGGTACGCCCCGGGCGCCCAGCACGTTCGTCCGCAGCCCGGTGCGCAGCCGGGCGTACCCGGGGTCGGAGAGCAGGTGCCGGGCGCGGAAGAGGACGTTGTTCGCCGCCATCGCCGCGGCGGCCTCCCCGGCGGCGTCGTACGCCTCGGGCGCCAGCCGCTCGCGCGCCTCCGCCGCCACGGCGCGCAGCACGGTGGGGGAGCGGACGGCGATGGCGCAGGCGAGCAGGGCGCCCCACAACTGCCGCTCCGGCAGCGGCCCGTCGTCGACGACCGAGGTGAGGTTGCGGCGCAGGTCCCCGGCGTAGCCGGGGAGGGCCGACTTGAGCGCGTCGAGTGCCACGCGCCCGACCCTACAGAACCCTGCGGCCCGCCCCCGGACAGTACGGGACCGGCCCGGCGCGCCCCCCTACGACGCGCGCCGGGCCGGTCCCGGGCTCCCTACTCGGTGCGCAGCCCGTCCGGCCGCATCAGCCGGATCAGCAGCGGCATGCTCAGCGCCGTGACCCCGACGACCACCGCGCCGCCCGCCGCCGTCATCGTCAGCACCGACGTCCAGTCGATCGCCACGGGCGTGTCCGTCATGCGCATCAGCACCGCGCCCAGGACGAGCCCGAAGCCCGTCGACAGGCTCATGCCCAGCGCCACCGGGATCGCCGTCTGCCAGAACACCGACAGGCTGAGCGTGCTGCGCCGGGTGCCGAACGCGACCAGCGACGACAGCAGCTTGCGCCGTTCCCGGAGCTGTTCGAGCTGGCCGACGAGCAGGCTGGAGCCGATCAGCACCAGCACGCACGCGGCGCCCACCGCGAGCCCGGTGCGGATGCCGGCGAAGTCCTCGTCCACGGTCTCACCGGTCAGCGTATGGACGGCGAGCAGCGGGTCGAGGTCGTCGGCCGCGTTGCGTACGCGCTCGGCCGCGTCCGGTACGGCCGGGTCGAGCCGGACGTCGACGGAGGCGGTGAACACGCCGGATTCGTGGACATCGGGGACGGCGGCGGGAGTCGCCACGACACCGCCGTGCCGGTAGCCGTCGACGTCGCGGAGTGCCTTGGCGGGGCGGACGCCGGGTGGCGGGGTCCAGGGGAGCGCCTTGCCGCGCAGCCCGTCGTACGACGGGTTCAGGTACAGCGGTCCGTCCCCCGAGAGCAGCCGCTCGGTGTCGGCGCTGTCGTAGGCGCCGGTGAGGTGGAAGGCGTCACCGTCGCGGCAGTCGGGGAGACGCGCCAGCTCACGCAGTTGCGCGCAGGAGCCGATGGTCAGCGTGGTGGTCCCGGCCGGGTTGCGCTTGCCGTCGCCGACCTCGGCGGAGATCGTGGTGACGGTCTCCCGGACGCCCTCGGTCGCGGCGACCCGGTCACTCACCCGGAGGTCCTGTCCGGGCGCCGCGTACACCGACAACTGGGCGAGGTCGGTGTCGTTGCCGGTCGGCTTGCTGTACTCGTCGTCGACGCCGGCGAAGACCATCTGCAGCGCGATGGCCCCGGCGACGGCGACGGCGATGCCGTTGACCAGCCGGGCGGCGGTGCCGCTGCTGAGCTGGAGCCGGCGCACGGCCAACTGCCAGGACGTGGACCCGCGGCCGAGGCGGGCGACCACGGCCTCGACGAGCCAGGGCAGCAGCGCGGTGATGCCGGTCAGCAGCAGCACGGTGCCGCCGATGACCTGCCACTCGGGGAACGCGCCGTCGTCGTCGCCCCGGCCCATCATCGGAGCGAGCAGGGCCAGTCCGGCGGCGGGCAGCAGCAGCCGCCACCAGATGCGCCGCCGGCGGGGCCGCGCGGAGCGTACGACGCCCAGCGGCTCGATGACGACGCCGCGCAGCGCGAGCAGGGTGACGCCGACGGCCGCCGCGGGCACGGCCAGGGCGACCAGCAGGGCGAGCAGCGGCGCGGGGTTCAGGTCGGAGGTGAAGATGCTCATGTCGTAGACGGTCACGCCGCCC
>NZ_JACBXC010000065.1 GCF_013870535.1 Streptomyces phytophilus
CCGATGGCGGCGGGGAGGGGGTTGCGGAAGGCGCCCGCCGCCGGGTCGTAGTTCGGCGAGTTGAGGATCCGCGCCAGCCGGGCACCCGCCGGCTCGGCGCCGAACGACGCGGGGCGAACTCGACGCATGGGCTACTCCTTGGTCTCGGACTGTGGGGTCAACGGCGGCGGGGACGGCAGTGTTCCGAATCACGTGAGAATGTAGCGCTGACAGATTTTGACATCTGTCATTCGTCATTCCATACTTGTCACCATGACTGCGATCCCGACCCGCCCCCTCGGCACCACCGGCCCCGACGTCTCCGCCCTCGGCCTCGGCTGCATGGGCATGTCCGCGCTCTACGGCCCGGTGGACCGCAAGGAGTCCATCGCCACCATCCACGCCGCCCTCGACGCCGGCGTGACCCTCCTCGACACCGGCGACTTCTACGGCATGGGCCACAACGAGCTGCTCATCCGCGACGCCCTCGACGCCCGCCCCGGCAGCCGCGACCAGGCCCTCGTCAGCGTCAAGTTCGGCGCCCTGCGCGACCCGGCCGGCGGCTTCCTCGGCTACGACGGCCGTCCCGCCGCCGTGAAGAACTTCGCCGCCTACTCCCTGCAGCGCCTCGGCACCGACCACATCGACGTCTACCGGATCGCCCGCCTCGACCCCGACGTGCCGATCGAGGAGACCGTCGGCGCCGTGCGGGAGCTGATCGACGCCGGCTACGTGCGGCACGTCGGCCTCTCCGAGGTGGGCGCGGAGACCGTGCGCAGGGCCGCCGCCACGGCGCCGGTCGCCGATCTGCAGATCGAGTACTCGCTGCTCTCCCGCGGCATCGAGGACGAGATCCTGCCCGTCTGCCGCGAGCTGGGCGTCTCCGTCACCGCGTACGGCGTGCTGTCCCGGGGCCTCATCAGCGGGCACATGACCCGCGAGCGGGTGCGGGAGCTGGGCGCGCAGGACTTCCGGGCGCACTCGCCGCGGTTCGCGGCGGAGAACGTCGACCGGAACCTGGCGCTCGTCGACGCCCTGCGGCAGGTCGCGGACGGCAAGGGTGTGACGGTCGCGCAGATCGCCATCGCCTGGGTGCTCGGCCGCGGGGAGGACATCGTGCCGCTCGTGGGCGCGCGGCGCCGTGACCGGCTGGCGGAGTCCCTCGGCGCGCTGGACGTGGTGCTGGACGCGGCCGATCTGGAGGCGATCGAGCGGGCGGTGCCCGCGGGTGCGGCGGCGGGCGAGCGGTACGGGCCGGAGCAGATGGCGATGCTGGACAGCGAGCAGGCGGGCGGGCGGTCCGGCGGGCCGTCCGCGGAGTAGGCGGCACGGCGAGCGGGTACGGCGAGCGTGGTTGCCGCGCGGCGCCGGGAGGGCGGGCGGTGCGTCGTTGTCGGCGGGGGCTGCGAAGCTGGTAGCAGACCCGACGCCGGTCGGGAGAGCCCGAGAGCCGGAGAGCGCCGATGCCGTCCGAGACCCTGACCCCCGAGCACATCCTCGAAGCCACGGAGGATGTGCTGCGCCGCTACGGTCCGGCGAAGGCCACGGTGGTGGATGTGGCGCGGGCGCTGGGTGTCAGCCACGGTTCGGTGTACCGGCATTTTCCGAGCAAGGCGGCGCTGCACGCGGCGGTGGCGGCGCGGTGGCTGGACCGGACGGAGGAGGCGCTGGCGGAGGTCGCGGGGGCGGAGGGGCCGGCGGATGTGCGGTTGCGGCGGTGGCTGGCAGTGCTGTTCGACACGAAGCGGCACAAGGCGCATGACGATCCGGAGATGTTCGCGACGTACATGGCGCTGATCGGCGAGAGCGGCCCGGCGGTCCGCACGGGTGCGGAGGCGGGGGCGGCGACGGTGGCCGGGGTGGTGGCGCGGCATGTCGCGGAGTTGCGGGGGCAGTTGGCGCTGATCCTGGAGGACGGGGTGCGTCAGGGGGTGCTGTCGGTGCCGCCGGCGGTGGCGTCGGGGGATGCGGAGGGGGCGGCGGTGGCGCAGGCGGCGCGCCGTTCGGTGGAGGGTGTGGCGGGGGCGGTGTTCGACGCGACGCGCCGGTTCCACGATCCGGCGTTCGCGCCGGGTTGGCGGGAGCCCGGGGTGGAGGCGGAGTTCGCGTTGCTGGTGGATGTGGTGGTGCGGGGGCTACGTCCCTGAGGCGGGTGCGCTTCCGGGGTCGGGGTGTCCGGTGCCGGCGGCGGCGCGGTGTGCTTCCGCGAGGTGTTCTTCGGCTTTGAGCCAGGGGAGGAACTGGGCTGCTCTGGTCCAGTCGCAGCTGTCGCAGTGGAGTTGGCGCCGGGCGCCGGCGCCTGTGACGTGGACGGTGTGTTCGTGGCCGTCGGGGTCGGTGGCGGTGACCCGGCTGGTGTCCCTCGCGTGCATGGCGCCTCCTGCTGCCGGCTCTTGCTGTTCGTGGCTCCTTCGGGCCTGGCGGTGGGGCTCAGTGTGCAGCAAGGGGCCGGTGCGCGCAGCCGGCCGGGCGTTTTGCGTGGGGGTGCGGGCATATGGCGACGGCGCCCCCCGGTGGGGGGCGCCGTCGTGGTGGTGCGGGTGGGTCAGCAGCCGAGGAGGCGGCCGGCGAGGTAGGTCTCGACCTGGTCGAGGGAGACGCGTTCCTGCTTCATGGTGTCGCGTTCGCGGACGGTGACGGCGTTGTCGTCGAGGGTGTCGAAGTCGACGGTGATGCAGTAGGGGGTGCCGATCTCGTCCTGGCGGCGGTAGCGGCGGCCGATGGCGCCGGCGTCGTCGAACTCGATGTTCCAGTGGCCGCGGAGGTCGGCGGCGAGGCCCTTGGCCTTGGGGGAGAGTTCGGGGTTGCGGGAGAGGGGGAGGACGGCGGCCTTGACGGGGGCGAGGCGGGGGTCGAGGCGCATGACGGTGCGCTTTTCCATCTTGCCCTTGGCGTTGGGGGCTTCGTCTTCGATGTAGGCGTCGAGCATGAAGGCGAGCATTGTGCGGCCGACGCCGGCGGCGGGTTCGATGACGTAGGGGGTCCAGCGTTCGCCGGCTTCCTGGTCGAAGAAGGAGAGGTCCTGGCCGGAGGCGGCGGAGTGGGCCTTGAGGTCGAAGTCGGTGCGGTTGGCGATGCCTTCGAGTTCGCCCCACTGGCTGCCGGCGAAGTCGAAGCGGTATTCGATGTCGACGGTGCGCTTGGAGTAGTGGGAGAGCTTCTCCTTGGGGTGGTCGAACCAGCGGAGGTTGGCCTCCTGCATGCCGAGGCCGGTGTACCAGTTCCAGCGCTGCTGCATCCAGTACTCGTGCCAGGTCTCGTCTTCGCCGGGCTTGACGAAGAACTCCATCTCCATCTGTTCGAACTCGCGGGTGCGGAAGATGAAGTTGCCGGGGGTGATCTCGTTGCGGAAGGACTTGCCGGTCTGGGCGATGCCGAAGGGGGGCTTCTTCCGGGAGGAGGTCTGGACCTGCATGAAGTTGGTGAAGATGCCCTGGGCGGTCTCGGGGCGCAGGAAGGTCTCGGAGCCGGCGTCCTGGGTGGGGCCGAGGTGGGTGGCCAGGAGGCCGGAGAACTGCTTGGGCTCGGTGAAGCCGCCCTTGTTGCCGCAGTGGGGGCAGTTGATGTCGGCGAGGCCGCCGGTGGGGGGGTGGCCGTGCTTGGCCTCGTATGCCTCTTCGAGGTGGTCGGCGCGGAAGCGCTTGTGGCAGGAGGTGCATTCGGTGAGCGGGTCGGTGAAGGTGGCGACGTGGCCGGATGCTTCCCAGACCTCGCGGGCGAGGATGACGGAGGAGTCGAGGCCGACGACGTCGTCGCGGGAGGTGACCATGTTGCGCCACCACTGGCGCTTGATGTTCTCCTTGAGCTCTACGCCGAGGGGGCCGTAGTCCCAGGCGGCGCGCTGGCCGCCGTAGATCTCGCTGCACGGGTAGACGAAGCCACGGCGCTTGCTCAGGCTGACGATGGTGTCGATCTTGTCGGCGGCCACGGTGCTCTCTTCATTACGACGACGAAGCGGTGCTCCAGGTTACCGGCGGCGGTGCCCTTGGTTTCAAATCGGGGGGCGGGCGGGCGGTGCGGGGTGCCGGGGGGGCGGCGGGGTGGTGTCCGGCCGGTGGCGGGTGGCCGGTGGGTCGGGGGTGTCGCGGGGTGGTCACGGTCCGTAAATATTTTTGACAATCGTTTCCATCTTTGATGAAAATGAGTGTCATGAGAGCTAGCCGCCGGTCCATATCCGGTCTCACCCCCGCCGCGGCCGCGGCGCTGTCCGCGGCCGCCGTGCTGACCCTGTCCGCCTGCGGTGACGGGGAGTCGGGCACCGTGACGGAGGACGGCAGGCTGCGGGTGACCGCGTCGTTCTATCCGATGCAGTTCCTGGCCGAGGAGATAGGCGGGCGGCACGCGGAGGTCTCCACGCTGACGAAGCCGGGGACGGAGCCGCACGACCTGGAGCTGAGCCCGCGGCAGACGGGGGAGCTGGCGGACGCGGGGCTGATCGTCTATCTGAAGGACATGCAGCCGGCGGTCGACGAGGCCATCGAGCAGTCGGGTGCGGAGCACGTCGTGGAGGCGTCGGAGTTCACGTCGCTGGAGAAGCACGGCGGCGGGGAGCACGCCGAGGAGGAGGCCGACGGCGGCCACGAGGGCCACGACCACGGCGGCGAGGACGGCGGGGATCCGCACATCTGGCTGGACCCGGTGCGGTACGCGGAGGTCGCCGAGGGCGTCGGCAAGGCGATGGCGGAGGCGGACCCGGACCATGCGGCCGCGTACGAGAAGAACGCCGCGGAGCTGGCGGACCGGCTGCGCAAGCTGGACGGGGAGTTCGCCGCGGGGCTGGAGAACCGGCGTACGGACACGTTCATCACGACGCACGCCGCGTTCGCCTACATCGCCGACCGGTACGGCCTGGTGCAGGAGTCGATCAAGGGGCTGAGCCCGGAGTCGGAGCCGAGCGCGGCGCGGATGAAGCAGCTGCAGGAGATCGCGGAGGAGGACGGGGTGACGACGGTGTTCTTCGAGACGCTGGTCAGCGACAAGACGGCGCGCACTCTCGCGGGTGACCTGGATCTTCGGACGGATGTGCTCGACCCGATCGAGGGCGTGACGGACAAGTCGAAGGGTGACGACTACTTCGAGATCATGGAGGCGAACCTCGGGGCGCTGCAGCAGGCGCTGGGTGCGAAGTGAGCGGGGTCTTTGCGGAGGGAGCGGGCGTGGTGGAGCCGGTGGTGAGTCTGCGCGGTGCGCGCGCGTCGCTGGGCGGGCGCGCGGTTCTGGGCGGGGTGGATCTGGCGGTGGGCCGCGGCGAGGTGGTGGCGCTGCTGGGGGCGAACGGTTCGGGGAAGTCGACGACGGTACGGGCCGTGGTGGGCCGGGTGCCGCTGGCGTCGGGTGAGCTGGAGCTGTTCGGGACGCCGCTGGGGCGGTTCCGGCAGTGGCGGCGGATCGGGTACGTGCCGCAGCGTTCGACGGCGGCGTCGGGGGTGCCGGCGTCGGTGCGCGAGGTGGTGTCGTCGGGGCGCCTGTCGCGGTCGCGGCTGCGGCCGCTGGGGCGGGCGGACCGGGCGGCGGTGGAGCGGGCGCTGGACGTGGTGGGGCTGGCGGACCGGGCGAAGGAGTCGGTGAACCGGCTGTCCGGCGGGCAGCATCAGCGGGTGCTGATCGCGCGGGCGCTGGCGGCGGAGCCGGAGTTGCTGATCATGGACGAGCCGCTGGGCGGGGTGGATCTGCCGAGCCAGCGGATTCTGGCGGAGGCGCTGGCCGGGCAGGTCGAGGGGGGTGCGTCGGTGCTGCTGGTGCTGCACGAGCTGGGGCCGATGCAGCCGCTGATCGACCGTACGGTCGTGCTCGGCGACGGTCTGGTGGTGCGGGAGTACGGGCGCGGGGAGTCGGACGCGGCGGCGCGGGTGCACGATCTGGCGTGCCATCCGCACCCGGGCGGGGCGGGTGAGCCGGCGGCGGTGGAGAGAACGGGGCTGCTGACATGATGCTGGAGTTCCTGGAGCCGCCGTTCATGCAGCGTGCGCTGCTGGCGGCGCTGCTGGTGGGGATCGCGGCGCCGGCGGTGGGCATCTATCTGGTGCAGCGCCGGCAGGCGATCATGGGTGACGGTATCGGGCATGTGGCGCTGACGGGTGTGGCGCTGGGTTTCCTGCTGAACACGAGCCCGGTGTGGACCGCAGTGCTGGTGGCGGCGGCGGGTGCGGTGGCGATGGAGCTGATCCGCTCGTACGGGCACACGCGCGGTGATCTGGCGCTGGCGATGCTGTTCTACGGGGGCATGGCCGGGGGTGTGCTGCTGATCAATCTGGCGCCGAACGGTTCGACGGCGAATCTGACCACGTATCTGTTCGGGTCGGTGACGACGGTGTCGGACTCCGATGTGACGGCGATCCTGTGGCTGTCGGTGTTCGTGCTGCTGGTGACGCTGGGGTTGCGGCGGCAGTTCTTCGCGATCTGCCAGGACGAGGAGTTCGCGAAGGTCACGGGCCTGCCGGTGCGGGCGCTGAATCTGCTGCTGGCGGTGACGGCGGCGGTGACGGTGACGGTGGCGATGCGGGTGGTGGGTCTGCTGCTGGTCAGCGCGCTGATGGTGATTCCGGTGGCGGCGGCGCAGCAGGCGACGCGCGCGTTCGCGGCGACGCTGGCGCTGGCGGTGGCGATGGGGGTGGTGACGACGCTGTCGGGGACGGTGTTCTCGTACTACGCGGACGTGCCGCCGGGGGCGACGATCGTGCTCTTCGCGCTGGGGTTGTTCTTGCTGGTCACGGCGTTGGCGGTGCCGTTGGCGCGGCTGCGTTCCGGTGCGGGTGGCGCGGCTGGTCCCGGGGCCGGTGAAGCGGTCGCGGAGGGGGCCGGTGCGCGGGTCGGCGGTGGGTCGAAGTGAGGACGGCTGCCGCGGCTGTGTCCGGTTGCGGGGTTGCTGCTGGCACAATGGCGGCTCGTGGGGCGGACAGGGCTTCGAGCGAGCAGCAGGAGGCAAGGGTGACGACCGCAGGTCCCCCGGTACGCGGCCGGTCGACGCGTCAGCGCGCGGCGGTGGCGGCGGCGCTCGCGGAGGTCGACGAGTTCCGCAGCGCCCAGGAGCTGCACGACATGCTGCGGCATCGCGGCGAGTCGGTGGGGCTGACGACGGTGTACCGGACGTTGCAGTCGCTCGCGGACGCGGGCGATGTCGATGTGCTGCGGACGACGGAGGGTGAGGCGGTGTACCGCCGGTGCAGCACCGGTGAGCATCACCATCATCTGGTGTGCCGGCTGTGCGGCAAGGCGGTGGAGGTCGACGGTCCCGCGGTGGAGCGCTGGGCGGAGTCGGTCGCCTCGGAGCACGGGTTCGTGGATGTGGCGCACACGGTGGAGGTCTTCGGTACGTGCGCGGAGTGCGCGGGGCAGCGGCGGGAGTGACGCGGTACTGCCCCGCGGCCCCGGGTCAGCCGGTGTGGGCCTCGTGGTCGGTGTCGTTGGGGATGGCGCCGCCGAAGCGGCGGTCGCGGGAGGCGTACTCGACGCAGGCGCGCCACAGGTCGCGGCGGTCGAAGTCGGGCCACAGGATGTCCTGGAAGACCATTTCGGCGTAGACGCTCTGCCAGATGAGGTAGTTGGAGGTGCGTCGTTCGCCGGAGGGCCGGATGAACAGGTCCACGTCCGGCATGTCCGGGTGGTACAGGTATTTGGCGAAGGTGCGTTCGCTGACCTTCTTGGGGTCGAGGCGGCCGGCGGCGACGTCGCGGGCGATGCCGGCGGCGGCGTCGGCGATCTCGGCGCGGCCGCCGTAGTTGACGCACATGTAGAGGGTCATGGCGTCGTTGCCGGTGGTCTGTTCCTCGGCGACCTGGAGTTCCTGGACGACGCTCTTCCACAGTTTGGGCATGCGGCCGGCCCAGCGGATGCGTACGCCCATGGCGTCGAGTTCGTTGCGGCGGCGGCGGATGACGTCGCGGTTGAAGTTCATGAGGAAGCGCACCTCGTCGGGTGAGCGCTTCCAGTTCTCGGTGGAGAAGGCGTACACGGAGAGGTTCTTCACCCCGATTTCGAGGCAGCCTCTGACGACGTCGAGGACGACGGCTTCGCCGACCTTGTGGCCTTCGGTGCGCGGCAGGCCGCGTTCCTTGGCCCAGCGGCCGTTGCCGTCCATGACGATCGCGACGTGTCCGGGGACCAGTTCGCCGGGCAGCTTCGGCGCGCGGGCGCCGGAGGGGTGCGGCTCGGGGGTCTGGTAGGAGCGGCGATGCCGCGTCAGGGAGGTGCCGCGGATCCCTCGTCGTGCCATGTGCCGTGCTCTCCCGTTCCTGTCCGTTGTCGTCTGCTGCCCGGCTGCTGCCCGCTCGTGTCCTGCCGGTGTCCTGCTTCTGCCCGGCCCGGGCCCATCTCATGGCGGGCCGCGACGTTCTCCGGCTACCTCTCGACGTGGCGCAGCGAGCGCAGGCCGCGCTCCAGGTGCCAGTGCAGGTAGGCGGCGACGAGGCCGCTGCCCTCTTTGACGTGGTGTGCCCCGCAGCGGTCGGCGGTGTGCCAGTCGCCGGTCAGGAGCGCGCCGAGCAGCGCGAGTACCTCGGGCGACGGTACGACGCTACCGGGCACGCGGCAATCGCCGCACTGCACTCCTCCCGCGTTGACGGAGAAGAAGCGGTGGGGTCCCTCCATGCCGCAGCGGGCGCAGTTGCCGAAGCTGGGGGCGTAGCCGTTGACGGCGAGGGAGCGCAGCAGGTAGGCGTCGAGGACGAGCTGGGGGGCGTGGGCGCCGCCGGCGAGGGTGCGCAGGGCGCCGACGAGCAGTAGGTACTGCTGGGTGGCGGGTTCGCCTTCCTGGTCGGTGAAGCGTTCCGCGGTCTCCAGCATGGCGGTGCCTGCGGTGTAGCGGGGGTAGTCGCCGGCGATGGGGGCGCCGTAGGGGGCGATGGTCTCGGTCTGGGTGCACATGGGCAGCCCGCGGCCGACGAGGTCGCTGCCGCGGGCGAAGAACTGGACGTCGACGTGGCTGAAGGGTTCGAGGCGGGCGCCGAACTTCGACTTGGTGCGCCGGACGCCGCGGGCGACGGCGCGGACGCGGCCGTGGCCGCGGGTGAGGAGGGAGATGATCCGGTCCGCCTCGCCCAGTTTCTGGGTGCGCAGCACGATGCCGTCGTCGCGGAACAGGGTCATGGGCCCATTCTTGCCTACGCCGCCGGCTTCGTGCCCGGCGCGGGGCGGACGGGTGCCGGCCCGGGCTGTGGCTGCCCGGGCCGGCCCGCCGCGGGGTGCTACTGCGGGTCGACCCTGTCGAGGGGCAGGCGGAGCTGCTGGCCTCGGGGGACGGGGGCGTTGTCCTTGCGGATGGCGGTCAGTTCGCCGCGGTTGAGGGCGCGGTCGTAGACGCGCATGTCGTCGAGGTAGCCGTGGAAGCGGTTGGCGCCGTCGAGGCGCTGGCCGATGTCGATGCCGCCGATGCCGAACTCCTTGCCCGCGGTGGGTGAGCCGGGCGGGGCGTCGGCCGCGTGGGAGGTGCCGTCGACGCTGAGGGTGAGCTTGCCGCCGGCGCGCTGCAGGGTCACGAAGTGGAAGGCGTTGTCGTTGTACGCGCCGGTGGTCTGGACGCTGACGGCGGCCTGTTCCATCTGCATGCGGGCGATGATGCGGTTCTGTTCGGGTTCGGCGCGCAGCCAGACGGAGGGGGCGTTGCCGCCGACTCCGTAGGCCCACATGATCGCGTGGGCGCCGTTGGTGCGGCCGTACTTGAACCAGCCGGTCCAGGTGAAGTCGCCGGAGCCGACGTCGAGGGAGTCGTGCCAGGGGACCTCGACGCGGGCGTCGATGTGCGGGGCGGCGTTGTCGAGGTAGAGGGATCCGCCGAAGCGGCCGGGGCGCAGTTCTGAGCTGCCGCGGACGTAGGCGGTGTTGCCGCTGCGGGAGACGTCGGGGGTGGTGGCTCCCGGGTCGGGTGCGGGGCGCGGCGGCGGTTCGTCGCCCGGCTGGTCGAGGAAGGCGTCGTTGAAGCGGGCCCAGCGGATCGTCTCGTACGGGCTGGTGGTACCGGCTTCGTAGAGGAGGCCGACGCGGTCCTCGGCGAGTTCCGTCATGTCGGAGTAGGCGGTGGGGCCCCAGTGGATGATGCGGCCCTGCTGCCAGGGTTCCCAGGTGGCGCCGTCGTCGCGGGAGGCGCGTACGGACATGGCCAGGCGGTCGGCGGGGTGCGCCGGCAGCGAGGCGAGGACCTGGTCGCCGTGGCGGAGGGTGGCGCCCTGGACGACGGGGGCGACGAGGTCGGGTGTGGTGGCGAAGGGGGCGTCGAAGGTGGTGCCGCCGTCGCTGCTGACGGCTGCGGCGCGGTTGCCGGGGTCGGTGCCGCGTTCGTCGCGGGCGGCGGCGTACACGGAGCCGTCGCGGCGTTCGAAGAGGCTGAGTTCCTGGGGTTTGACGTCCGGCGGCCGGGTGGTGCGGGTGTCGTCGGCGCCGAGCTGCCAGGTCAGGCCGCCGTCGTCGCTGTAGAGGAGGTGGGCGCCCTGGCGGCCGTCGAGGCCCTCGTGGTTGCCGCCTACGAGGAGGCGGCCGGCGTGCTCGCCGGTGGTCAGCTGGAGGCCGTGGCCGGGTCCGGTGGCGTACCAGCGGTCCCATTCGGGCTTGGACAGCTCCGCGGCCATGTTGCGGGCGGTGCTCCAGGTGCGGCCGTTGTCGGTGGAGTGCTGGAGGTAGGGGTTGCGGACGGTGTCGTCGGCGCCGGGGTTGTGGGTGCTGAGCAGGGAGATGCGGCCGGTTTCGCGGTCGACGACGGGGGCGGGGTTGCCGCGGGTGTCGCCGTCGCCGGCCAGGACGACCTGCGGGGCGGTCCAGGTGGCGCCGTTGTCGGTGGAGCGGCGCAGCACGATGTCTATGTCGCCTTTGTCGGCGCAGCTGGCGACGCGGCCTTCGGCGAAGGCGAGGAGGGTGCCGTCGGCGGCTTCGACGACGGCGGGGATGCGGTAGCAGAAGTAGCCGCCGGTGCCGCCCTGGAAGAGCACTTCCTGGGTGAACTCCGGTGCGGCGGTGGGGCCGGGGTCCTGTGCGCTGGCGTGGGGGGCGAGTGCGGTCAGGCCGGCGCCGAGGACCGCGGCGCACGCCGCGAGCGCGGTGGCGCGGCGGGGGCGGGGGTTTCTTCGGCGGGGGCGGCCTGGGGCGGGTGCGAGGCGTGGCTGCATGGTGCGTCTCGCTTTCGTCTGGATACGTCGGGCACATGAGGGTGGCGCGGACAGCGGTGGATAGCCCATGTCCTACGTAGGACGTGGGATGTCCATCGGCGTAACGTAAAGGCAGCCCCCCGTACGGTCAAGGGTCTGTCCGCAGCTACCCGCAGTTCACCTTCCGCTCATGCCTGCGCCGCTCACCCGACGCCGCGCATCGCCTTCCCCGCGCGCGCCTCGATGCCGCGGAAGTGGGTGGTCATCGCGGCCCGTACGTGGTCGCGGTCGCGGGCCCGCAGCGCGGCGACGATCTCCTTGTGGCGGCGGGCGGTCCCCAGCGGCGACGGGTCGTCGGCCCAGCCGCGGGCGCCGGCGACGCGGTGGAAGACGTTCCAGAAGGCGCTGAGGAGCTGCGGGACCAGGGTGTTGCCTATCGAGCGGTAGAGGACCTCGTGGAACTCGCGGTCCTCCTCGGGGAAGACCTCGCCCTGCCCGGCGCGGGCCTCCATCCGCGCGACGATGGTGTCCAGCGCGTCGAGGTCGGCCTCGGGGATGCTCTCCACCACCCGGCTGATCAGGCCCTCTTCGAGTATTTCGCGGACCTGGAGGATCTCGGTGAGGGCGTGCGCGTCGTCGCCGCCGAGCTGCACCAGGGTGCGGAACGTCAGCCCGTCGGCGAGCGGCGTCAGCGACGCCTCGCCGACGTACGTGCCGTAGCCGTGGCGGATCTCGACGATGTCGAGGGCCTGCAGCGCCTTGAGCGCCTCGCGCACCGAGTTGCGGCTCACCCCCAGGTCGTCCATCAGCTCGGCCTCGGTGGGCAGCACCGCGCCGGGGCGCAGGCCCCGGTCGAGGATGAGCTGCATGATCTCGCGCTGGATCTGACCGCCCATGCGCTTCCTGCGGTCCGAACGCGGCTGGGGGTGCTTCAGCTCCTGGGACATGGCGGTATCGTACGCACAAGGAGGGACATCCTACGTGTGGTACGGGAGGTTCATCCGGAAGATGAGGAAGATCCGGGAGTGATGAGCCCCGATTCGTAGCCGATGACGACCAGCTGCGCCCGGTCGCGCGCCCCGACCTTGCCCATGATGCGGCTCACATGGGTCTTGGCCGTCAGCGGCGACAGCGCCAGCGACTCGGCGATCTCGGTGTTGTTCAGTCCCCGCGCCACCAGCATCAGCACCTGCCGCTCCCGCTCCGACAGCGCGCCCAGCGCCGCCCCGCCGTGCTGCGTCGCGGATGGCTGCGGCGCCACCGGCAGCCGCACCAGGCGCTCGATGAGGCGGGCCGTGGGGCCCGGCGAGAGCAGCGCGTCGCCGGCGGCGACGGTGCGGATGGCCTCCAGCAGCGCCGCCGGCTGGGTGTCCTTGACCAGGAAGCCGGAGGCTCCGGCGCGCAGCGCGGCCATGATGTGCTCGTCGGTGTCGTAGGTGGTGAGCACCAGCACCCGCACGCCCGCCAGGTCCTCGTCCGCGGCGATGAGCCGGGTGGCCTCGATGCCGTCGAGTTCGGGCATCCGCAGGTCCATCACCACCAGGTCGACGCGCTCGCTGCGGGTCAGCGCCACGGCCTCGCGGCCGTTGCCCGCCTCGCCGACGACGTCCATGTCGGCGGCGGAGTCCACGAGCATGGCGAACGCCTTGCGCACCAGGGTCTGGTCGTCGGCGAGCAGGACGCGGATGGGCTGCGCGGTCATGCGGTGCGGCTCCTGTCGGTGAGGGCGGTACGGGTCCCGGGGCGGTCGGCGCCGGGATCCGCCGGGGCGGCGGGGTCGGGATCCGGCGGATCCGGCGGATCCGCCGGGTGTGCCGCGTCTGCCGGGTCCGAAGGGCCTGAAGGGCCTGAAGGGGCGGTCTCCACGGTCTCGACGCCCTCCGGGCCCCCGGGTGCGCACGG
>NZ_JACBXC010000650.1 GCF_013870535.1 Streptomyces phytophilus
ACCGGCCACCGCCCACCGCCAACTGCCCACCGCCCCCCGCTACGCGGTACGCGTGCGGGTGAGGTCGAGGAAGTCGCGCTTGTCGACGGCGTAGCCGCTGACGTTCCGGTCCAGCGCGGCCAGCGAGGGCCTGGTGGCGATGCCGACGGCCCACGCCTCGTCGACCAGCACCGCGTTCAGCTCCGCGTACGCCGTGGCCTGCGCGTCGGGTGTGAGCGCGGTGCGGCTCGCCTCGACGGCGGCGGCGTAGCGGGCGGGTACGCGGGCGCCCATCATCACGTTGTCCTCGGTGGGCAGCATCTGCCGCCCGCGGGAGATCAGCGACGGGCTTTGCAGGTTGTTCGGCTGCGCGGCGATGCAGCAGTCCAGTTCGCCGGCGAACAGCGCGTCGAGGAACGCCGTCTCCTCCATCGGCTTGAGCGTCAGCTCGAAGCCGATCTTCTCGAAGTCGGCCTGGATCGCCTGCACGATGTCCTTGGCGCCCGGTTCGGGACCGAACGCCGCGGTCGCCTTTCGCGGCCCTCCGGCGGTGTCCAGCAGCTTCTTCGCCGCGTCGAGGTCGAAGCCGTGCGAGTCGAGGTAGCCGGCGTCGAACGCCGGGGACTCCGGCATGAACGCGGTGTAGACGGGCTTGCCGAGCCCGAAGCGCACCTGGTCGATGATCCGTTCGCGGTCGATCGCGCGGGCGAGGGCCTGCCGCACCTTCTTGTCGGCGAACGGCGGCCGGGCGCCGTTCATGAAGAACAGGTCCATCCGGCCCGCGCCCTGGACCAGCTTGTAGCGGTCGCGCAGCCGGTCGGCGTTGCGCAGCGACAGGTACAGCGCGCCGTCGAGGTCGCCCGACTCCAGCGCACTGACGAGGGACTCCTCGTCGCGGAAGAAGCGGAACTCGACCTCGTCCAGCCGCGGTTCGCCGCTCTTCCAGAAGTCGGGGTTCTTCTTCAGCCGCAGCAGCCGGTCCCGCCGGAAGTCTTCCAGCAGGAACGGGCCGGAGCCCGCCGGCTCCTTCTCCAGCAGGGCGACGTCGTTCCGCTTCGCCGGCACCAGCGGGAAGGCGAACATCCAGTCCAGGACCAGCTCGTCGGGCACGGCCTCGGCGAAGTCCAGCCGCACGGTGCGGTCGTCCTCGGCGGTGGCGCGGTCGATGAACGCGGTCGTGGCAGCCAGCGTGAACCCCGCCTCGGGGTCCTTGGCCCGCTCGACGCCCGCGACGACGTCGGCGGCGGTGACCGCCTGGCCGGACTGGAACCCGCTCTTGCGGAGCGTCACGGTCACGGACTTCTT
Source organism: Streptomyces phytophilus (assembly GCF_013870535.1). Taxonomy (GTDB): domain Bacteria; phylum Actinomycetota; class Actinomycetes; order Streptomycetales; family Streptomycetaceae; genus Streptomyces; species Streptomyces phytophilus. The sequence continues at coordinate 1,285 of NZ_JACBXC010000650.1, forward strand.
GTCCTCCGCGAACTCCCACTTCGAGGCGGCCGCGGGCGTGGCCGTGTAGTCGTCGGTGTAGTCGAGGAGGTAGGCGTAGAAGGTGTGGATGTGCAGCGCGGTGTTCGTCTGGTACGGGTCGAACTGCATGATCTGCGTGGTGCCGAGGGTCAGCCGGCCGGACGCGCCGCCGGACCGGCTGCCCTCTCCGCAGGCGGTCAGCAGCGGTACCCCGGTCAGCGAGCCGGCTCCGGTCAGACCGGCGGCCTTGAGCAGGGAACGCCGGCTGAGCCGCGGCGCGGGTCGTGCCATGGCAGGACTCCTTTGACGTAGTGCGGGCGCGGGTGTCGGGAGGAGTGGGGTGCGGAGGAGTCGGGGCGGCGGTCAGGCGAGCCGGATCCGCGGGTCGAGGTAGGCGTAGAGGACGTCGACCAGCAGGTTGAGGCAGAGGAAGGCGGCCACGACGAAGAGCACGCCGCCCTGCACGACCGCGTAGTCGCGCTCGCCGATCGAGGTGTAGAGGAGGCGGCCGAGGCCCGGGTAGTTGAAGACGGCCTCGATGACGACGGTGCCGCCGAGGAAGCCGCCGAGCTGGATGCCGACGACGGTGACGGTCGGCAGCGCGGCGTTGCGCAGCGCGTGCCGGCGTACGACGTACCGCTCCGGCACGCCCTTGGCCCGCGCGGTACGGATGTAGTCCCGGCCCATCACCTCGTGCAGCGAGGCGGCCAGGAAGCGGGCGAGCACGCTGGAGGCGTGCACGGCGACGGCGAGCGCGGGCAGGATCGTGGCGCGTACCGCACCCGCAGGGTCGCTGAGCAGCGGCACGTAGTCGCTGGCCGCGGGGAGCGCGCCGAGTTGCACGGCGAAGACGATGATGAGCAGCAGGCCGAGCCAGAAGGCGGGGATCGCGAGCCCCGCGGTGAGGTACGCGTCGGCGGCGCGGCCGGCCCACGAGCGGGGGCGGAGCGCGACGACGGTGCCGACCGGGATGCCGATGAGCAGGGTCAGCGCCATGGCGAAGGCGGCGAGCTGCCCGGTGGCGGGGACGGTGTCGAGAAGGGTCGACAGGACGGTCTCGGCGGAGAAGTACGAGTCGCCGAGGTCGCCGGTGAGCGCGTTGCCGAGCCAGGTGACGTACTGCTGGACCACCGAGTCGTCCAGGCCGAGGCGCTCACGGGTGGCGGCCAGTTCTGCCGGGGCGGCGTCGGGGCCGGTGAGGACGGTCGCCGGGTCGCCGGGCAGCGCGAAGACGAACGCCCAGACGGCGAGGGAGCCGAGGAACAGCACGAGGGCGAACTGCAGCAGCCGCCGGATGACGTACGCGTACATCTAGATCGTCCCTTCCCGCGCCCCGCCGGTCACGGCCGTGCCGAAGGCCCGTTGCAGCCCGCGCCCCACCCGGTCGAGGCAGAAGACGGTGAACGCGAGGCAGAGCCCGGGGAAGACGCCGTACCAGGGGCTCTGGTGCAGGTACGCGCGGGCCTCCTGGAGCATCCCGCCCCACGAGGGCGCGGGCGGCGGGGTACCGAGGCCCAGGAGGCTGAGGCCGGATTCGACGACGACCGCGAGCGAGGCGGTGACGACGAGCTGGACGAGGATGGGGCCGAGGACGTTCGGCAGCACGGTGCGGACCATGGTGTCGGCGGCCGGTGCGCCCATCCCGCGGGAGGCGACGACGAAGTCGCGCTCCCGGATGGAGAGCGTGGCGGCGCGGGTGAGCCGGGCGAACTCCGGTACGGCGCCGATGCCGATGGCGAGGATGAGGTTCAGCCGGCCGGGACCGAGGACGGCGATGATGACGAGCGCGAGCAGGATCCCGGGCACCGCCAGCAGCAGGTCGGTCAGCCGCATGGCGACGGCGTCGGCCCAGCGGCCGACGTAGCCGGCGACGAGGCCGAGCGGCACGCCGGCGAGCGCGCCGAGGGCGGCGGCGCCGAAGCCGACGAGCAGCGAGGCCCGGGTGCCGTGGATGACGCGGGAGGCGATGTCGCGGCCGAGTTCGTCGGTGCCCAGGAGGTGGGTGGCGGAGGGGCCGAGGAGGTTGTCGGCGCCCTGCTCGTTGGGGTCGAAGGGGGCCACCCAGGGGGCGAGGAGGGCGAGGAGTACGAGCAGCAGCAGCCCGGC
>NZ_JACBXC010000651.1 GCF_013870535.1 Streptomyces phytophilus
GTAGAGCGCGGGGTCGGCCAGCACGCCGGCCATGGCGTCGGCGTGCTCGACGCGCAGGGGGAGCAGGTCGAGCCGCGCGGTGCGGATCGTCTCGCCGACGGCGTCGGCCACTTCGGTGTCCGTCGAAACCCCCGGGGTCGCGGATGCGGGCGGAGGCCGGACTTCCGGCCCGGTCCCGCAGGCGGCAGGTCCTCGGCCCGCGGCGGGAGCCCGGGCCGTCCCCGGGTGACGCTACTGCAAGGGCGCCGCGGACGGTCAGTCCCGGACGTTCCCCTTGATGTGCCGCTGGACGAACTCGTGGGCCATGTCGCCGAACTGCGTGCCGAACCTGATGGACCTCTCGGTCGTCGTCTTGAAGTGCACGCCTCCCCACACCCGGCTCATGGCGCAGTCCTCGACGAAGTCCGTCCAGGTGCGGTAGCGCAGCTCGATGTCCTTGGCGGGGACGAGGCCCGGCTCCGTCAGCCCCGAGCCGGCGGGCACGGGCCAGGTCCAGTCCAGGACGTCGGAGCGGAGGTAGCGCCGCGCCGCCTGCGCTTCGGCGGCGCACAGCGTGGTGGAGCCGGAGGGGTAGTCGGGGTGGTCGCCCACCGGCAGGTAGCTGGCCCACTCGTCCGCACGTACGCGGACCGTTCCCTTGCCGGGGCCGCCCCAGGCGGACACCTTGCGGTTGCCGTAGACGTGCCGGACGGCGCTGAACGGCCGGACGGCGTCGTACCTCGCCTTCTGGTGCCAGGCGGCGATGAGGTCGTCGAACTGCGCGACGGAGGCGGTGAAGAAGAGCTGGGCCCAGCCGTCCAGGTCCAGATCGTGGGCCACCGCCGCGGCGTACGTCGACTGGCCGATCCCAAGGAACTTGTTGTCGAAGAACTCCGCCTTCGCCTTCTGCTCGTCGGTGAGCCCGGCCGACGCCTCCAGGATCTCGTCCACCGACCGCTTGTAGCGGCGGCGGTCGGTGTGGTCGGTGTGGTCGGGCGGGACGAGCCGGAAGCGGGCCGGGTCCCGGAAGGTGTGGGCCTTGACCAGCCGCAGCTGCGGGGTGACGAACCGCTGGGTGACCCAGATGGCCTTGTCGCCGGGGCCGCCGCCGACGCGCCTGCGGTGGGGGTGGACCGCGGGCTGCCAGCGCGAGGGGTTGGTCAGCTCGTCGGGGCGGTTCACGGACCGGTAGCCGGTGTAGTCGGCGTAGGGCTGGCCGTTGAAGGTGCGGCCCACGTCGCCGAGGTGGTTCATGCCGTCGTGCAGGCGGGCCTCGACGATCGCCTTGCCGGCCGTGTTGCCGATGCCGACCGGGGTGGTCACGTCCGTCGACTCGTCGTCGGGGTCCAGGCCGAGGCTGGTCATCAGCTCGCGCATGCCCTGCAGTTGCGCGGGGTCCAGGCCCTTGCGGACCTGGTACCAGGCGTGCAGGCCGGCGATGTTCTTGTTCCTGTTGGTGGCGGCCTCGCGGGCGGGACGGCGGGGGATGCGGGAGTGCACGCCGACCGCGGTCCTGTGGTAGGGCGCCAGCGCGTCGAACCACGACGTCTGCAGCGCGTGGGTGGTCCAGATCAGGATCGACGCGTCCATCGGCCCGAAGACCCCCGCGTCCGGTGTACCGGCTGCCCTGGGAACGAGGTCCCGGATGAAGTTGCCCGTGTCGAAGTCGAATTCCTCGGCCGGTTCCGCCGGGCTGCCGGGCCGGCCGGCGGCGGCCGCACCGCTGTGCCCCCAGGCGGCCAGTGCCGCGGCCGACACGCCGCCGAGCACCACCGACCTGCGCCGCGGTCCCGGGCCGGAGACGGGGGAAGGTCCGGACATCGTCATGGGCTGTGTCCCCTATCTCTGTGCACGCTGGTGTCCTGCGTATCCCGGGCGGAACCCCTGCCGGTGGATCGCGCCAGACGCTAACCGGCGCCCCTCGTGATCCGGTAGTGGATCGCTAGTGCGGGAGAACAGCGGGGGTCGGTACGTCAGTTGCGCAGGAGTTCCCAGAAGCGGGGGAGCACCTGCTGGAGGTACGTCGTCACCCCCGCGGCCGGCTCCGGGGCCGGGTCCTCGCCCCAGTTGCGGGCCGCCGCGACGCGGGTCTGGTACTCCTCGTGCAGCGTGCTCAGGGCGCGTTCCAGAGGGCGGCGCGGGAGGCGGGTGAGGCGGGCCACGGGGCGGACGTGGGGCTGCCAGCGGGTGGTGGCGGCGTCGCGGAGGTGGCGGGCGAGGGGCTCGCTGCGGCCGGTGAGGTCCAGGAGGTCGGGTAAGGGGAGCCGCAGGAGGTAGGCGAGCCGGGTGGCCTGGGACTCGGTGCCGGGCCAGCGGCCGGTCCGCTCGGCGCTGAGGTACGTCGCGGGGTCCATGCCGATGTGCCGGGCCACGTCGTCCAGGGGCATACCGTGCGCGCGGCGGTGGGCGTGGAGGGACGTGGAGGAGCCCATCAGGTCGGCCGGCGTGCACCACAGGGCGCCTGCCAGGGCGTCGAGTTGGTCCCGGGTGGGGCGGGCGTGGCCCTTCTCCCAGTCCGCCACCGCGGCGGCGGGTACGGCCAGGCCGTACGCGGCGTGCATGCCGTAGGCGACGTGGTCGTGGCCGAGGCCCAGGGCGCGGCGTAATCGACGGGCCGCCGCGGGGTCGAAAGGTGGTGGCTGCTCCGGCGGGCCGGCGCCGGAGCCGGGCGCCTTTGTCGTCACACGGTCACCGTAGGTAGTGGTGCACCCCGTAATCAACCGTGCGTTCCGCCGAACCGGCGGGAAGGCGGCCGGCAAGATGCGTGGCTGCTGCAGGGGTTGACGGTGAACGGCCAATGACTAAAGTCTAGACCAATTACCCCCCACGCAAGGAGTGTTGTATGCACCGCAGTACGAAGCGTGCCGGCAGGGGCAGCAGGGCCCTCAAGGCGGCGGTCGTCGGCGCGGGCACCGCCCCGCTGCTCCTCCTCGCCCTCCCGGCCCAGCAGGCGAGCGCGCACGGCTGGATCACCAACCCGCCGAGCCGCCAGGACCAGTGCGCGACGGGCGCCGTCGAGTGCGGCGCCATCAAGTACGAGCCGCAGAGCGTCGAAGGGCCGAAGGGCCTGACGAGCTGCAGCGGCGGCAACCAGGGCTTCGCCGAGCTGGACGACGACAGCAAGGGCTGGAAGGTCACGAACGTCGGCAGCACCACGACGTTCAACTGGAAGATCACCGCCCGGCACAGCACCAGCACCTGGCAGTACTACGTCGGCGGCCAGAAGGTGGCGGAGTTCGACGACGGCGGCGCCCAGCCGCCGGCCGAGTTCAGCCACTCCGTCAACTTCGGCGGGATCACCGGCAAGCAGAAGGTGCTCGCCGTCTGGAACGTCGCCGACACGTCGAACGCCTTCTACGCCTGCGTCGACGTCAACATCGGCGGCTGACGACCGCCCAGCGGCTCCCGGA
>NZ_JACBXC010000652.1 GCF_013870535.1 Streptomyces phytophilus
ACGTGATCACAGTTACGGACCTGAAGAAGGTCTACCGCTCGCGCGGCCGCGAGACCGCCGCGCTCGACGGCGTCGACCTGCGCGTACGCGAGGGCGAGGTCTTCGGCGTCGTCGGCCGCAGCGGCGCCGGCAAGTCCACCCTCATCCGCTGCATCAACCTCCTGGAGCGCCCCGACTCCGGCACCGTCACGGTCGCCGGCCAGGACCTCACGGCCCTGACCGGCCGCGAGCTGCGCGCCGCCCGCACCCGTATCGGCATGATCTTCCAGCACTTCAACCTGCTCAGCGCCCGCACCGTGCAGGACAACGTCGAACTGCCGCTGGAGATCCTGGGCCTGTCCGGGCAGGAGCGGGCCCGCAAGGCCCTCGAACTCCTCGACCTCGTCGGCCTCGCCGACCGCGCCAAGGCATACCCGGCGCAGCTGTCCGGCGGCCAGAAGCAGCGCGTCGGCATCGCCCGCGCGCTCGCCGGCGACCCGCAGGTGCTCCTCTCCGACGAGGCCACCTCCGCGCTCGACCCCGAGACCACCCGCTCCGTCCTGGCGCTGCTGCGCGAACTCAACCGCGAACTCGGCCTGACGGTCCTGCTCATCACCCACGAGATGGACGTCGTCAAGTCCGTCTGCGACTCCGCGGCCCTGATGCGCTCCGGCCGCATCACCGAGTCCGGCACCCTCGACGAGCTGCTGGCCACCCCCGGCTCCGAGATCGCCGCCCAGCTCTTCCCCGTCGGCGGCGAGGCGTACGGCACCGAGAGCACCGTCGTCGACATCACCTTCCACGGCGACACCGCCGGCCGCCCGGTGATCTCCCACCTTTCCCGCACCTACAACCTCGACGTGTCGATACTCGGCGCCGCCATGGACACCGTCGGCGGCCGGCAGGTCGGCCGGATGCGCATCGAGCTGCCCGGCCCGTACGAGGAGAACGTCGTCCCCCTGGGCTTCCTGCGCGAGCAGGGCCTGCAGATCGACCCGGTCGGCGTCGACGCCGACCGGGCCGGTGCCGGCGCCGCCGGCCTGTCCGCCCTGGAGAGTGCCAAGTGAGCTGGACCGAGATACGCCCCGAGCTGCTGACCGGGCTCTGGGAGACGCTGGCCATGGTCGGCTGGGCGGCGCTCATCGCCGTCGTCGCCGGCACGCCGCTGGGCGTGCTGCTGGTCCTCACCGACCGCGGCAGGCCGCTGCAGAACGTCCTCGTCAACCGGGTCATCGGGCTCGTCGTGAACATCGGCCGCTCGCTGCCGTTCATCATCCTGATGCTGGCCCTGACCGCATTCACGCGCTCGCTGGTCGGCACGTCGATCGGCCTCAAGGGCGCCATCGTGCCGCTGGCGATCAGCGCGATCCCCTTCTTCGCCCGGCTGGTCGAGTCCGCGGTACGGGAGGTCGACGCCGGCCTCGCCGAGGCCGTGCAGTCGATGGGCGGCAGCACCTGGACCGTCGTCCGCAAGGCGCTGCTGCCGCAGGCGCTGCCGTCCCTGGTCGCGGGCCTGACCACCACGGTCATCGCCCTCGTCGGCTACTCCGCCATGGCCGGCGCCGTCGGCGGCGGCGGCCTCGGCGACGTCGCCATCCGCTACGGCTACCAGCGCTACGAGGGCGACGTCATGCTCGTCACCGTCGTGCTGCTCGTCGTCCTCGTCAACGTCGTCCAGCTGATCGGCGACTTCTTCGTCCGCAGCCTCAGCGACCGCAGCACCCGCAGCGCCGCCTACCTGCGCGTCTCCCGGCCCGCGCGGGCCGGAGTCACCGCGGTCGCCGGCGTCGCGCTGGTCGGCTCGCTCACCGTGGGCACCGCCAACCTCACCTCCGACGGCGGCGACGGCGGCGCGAACACCGTCACCGTGGCCGCGACGCCCGCACCGCACGGCGAGATCCTCACCTTCGTCAAGGACAACCTCGCCGCGGACGCCGGGATCGACCTGCGCATCCGGGAGTTCACCGACTACGTCAAGCCCAACGAGGCCGTCGCGAACGGCGAGGTCGACGCCAACTTCTTCCAGCACACCCCGTTCCTCGACGACTACAACGACAAGAACGGCACCGACATCGTCCCCACCGTCGGCGTGCTGGTCGAACCGCTCGGCCTCTACTCCGACGAGGCCGACGACGTCTCCGGCATCGGCGGCGGTGACACCGTCGCCGTACCGAACGACACCACCAACGAGGGCCGCGCCCTCCACCTCCTCGACGCCGAGGGCCTCATCGAGCTGAAGGACGGCACCGGCCTCAACGCCACCCTCGCCGACATCGCCGACGACCGCGGCCTGGACATCCGGGAGCTGGAGGCGGCCCAGACGCCGCGGGCGCTCCAGGATGTGGACGCCGCCGTCATCAACGGCAACTACGCGATCGACTCCGGCCTCGACCCCAAGTCGGACGCCATCGCGCTGGAGCAGGCCGAGGGCAACCCGTACGTCAACATCCTCGCCGTGCCGGCCGACGACGCGGACGACCCCGGGATCAGGAAGCTCGGCGAACTGCTCAACTCCCCCGAGACCAAGGAGTTCATGGCGGAGGAGTTCCCCTCGTCCGTACCGGTGTTCGGTCCCGTCGGCTGAGCCGTGGCATATCCGCCCGCGGATGCTGCATGCTGTCCGAGTCAGCTCGTCATCGGTCCACGCACTCGGAGAAGCGCATGTCATCCACCTTCCCGGACGTCTCCCTCAGCACGGACCGGCTGGTGCTCCGCCCGTTCGACGAGGAGGACGTGCCGGCGCTGACGGAGATGATGAACGACGACGCCGTCACCGCGTGGACGCAGGCACCGCACCCGTTCACGCGGGACGACGCCCTGGAGTGGGTGACGCGCGTAGCCCCGGCCGAGCGCACCGGCGGCCGGGGCATCGTCTTCGCGGTCTCGGAGTTCCTCACCCAGCGGCTCGTCGGCGTCGTCCACCTCAGCCGCACCGACTGGCGCACGCTGGCCGCCGAGGTCTCGTACATCGTCGCCCCCTGGGCGCGCGGCGAAGGGTACGCCGCGGAGTCGGTGCTCGTCGTCGCGCGCTGGCTCTTCGGCGTGCAGAAGTTCGAGCGCCTGGAACTGCGCACCGCCGCGGACAACACGGCGGCGCAGCAGGTCGCGCAGAAGCTCGGCGGCATCAGCGAGGGCGTCCTGCGCAACGCCTGGATAGCGCGCACCCGCACCGAGGACGGCGGCTGGACGGACATCCGCACCGACCTGATCGTCTGGAGCCTGCTGCCGGAGGATCTGGACGCGGACGGCGGGAGTAGTGTGCTCTGACGCTCCCTTGCCTCCGGCGCGCGTCCGCGTGTACGCACCGTACGCGCGTGCCGCCGCGAGCCGGGAGCGTGCGCCGGCCCGCCGGCGCGCCCCGCAGCCGACGACCAGGAGAGAAGTGAGCGATGGCGGACCGGGTCACCGTG
>NZ_JACBXC010000653.1 GCF_013870535.1 Streptomyces phytophilus
GTGGTCGGCGACCTCGCCGCGAAGACCAGGAGCAGCCCGCCGGACACCACGTTCTGGCTGCGGCCGGGCAAGCACCGGCTGGCACCGGACCGCTACGCCCAGGTCGTCCCCAAGGAGGGGAACAGCTACCTCGGCGCGCCCGGCGCGGTGCTCGACGGCCGGCAGACCAACCAGTACGCGTTCGGGGGTACGGCCCCCGGCGTCGCCATCCGCCACCTGACCGTGCAGCGGTTCGTCGCGCCGCACAACGAGGGCGTGGTCAACCACGACTCGGCCGACGGATGGGTGATCGAGCACGCGCGGATCCAGCACAACTCCGGCGCCGGGCTGATGGCCGGGGCCCGCCAGCAGGTACGGGCCAGCTGCCTGCGCGGCAACGGCCAGTACGGCATGAACGCGTACCAGGCCGGCGACGCCATCCGCGACCTGGTGGTCGAGGGCAACGAGATCACGGGCAACAACACCGACGACTGGGAGCGGCGCAGGCCCGGCTGCGGCTGCACCGGCGGGGTCAAGTTCTGGGCCGTCGACGGCGCCGACATCCGCGGCAACTGGGTGCACGACAACCGCGGAACCGGGTTGTGGGCGGACAACAACAACAACGACTTCCGCTTCGAGGACAACGTCCTCGAAGCCAACGACGGTGCCGCGCTGATGTACGAGACCAGCTACAACGCCGTCATCCGCGACAACACGATCCGGCGCAACAACTGGGTCGAGGGCCGCGCGTCCGCCGACCGCGGCGACGACTTCCCGTACGCGACGGTCTACGTGTCCGAGTCCGGCGGCGAACCCCGGATCCCGGCCCGTACCGACAAGATCGAGATCTACCGGAACGTGCTGGAGGACAACTGGTCCGGCATCACCCTGTGGGAGAACGCCGACCGGTTCTGCAACAGCCCGGCCAACACCTCCACCGGCGAGTGCACGCTGCTGGTGCCGGACACCGACCGCTGCGAACGGCCCGCGATCGCCACCGCACCGCTCTACGGCGACTGCCGGTGGAAGACCCAGCGCGTGGACATCCATCACAACCGCTTCGAACTGGACACGTCCGTCGTCATGTGCACCGTGGAGTGCGGGCGCATGGGGATCCTCGCCAACTACGGCACGTACCCGGACTGGTCGCCGTACAAGGGCGAGCGGGTGGCCGAGGCGATCACCGACAAGCAGCGCAACCGCTGGCACCACAACACCTACCGCGGACCGTGGAGCTTCGTCGCCCGGGACCAGAGCAGGACCCTCGACGTCTCGCAGTGGCAGAGCATCCCGTACGCCCAGGACGAAGGCAGCACCTTCGCCCCGCGGGCCGGTGGCTGAGATGAGCGGGGACACGGCGCGCGGCGCGCCGGCGGGCGGACCGGACGCGACGGGCGCGCCGCCCGCCGCCGCAACGCCCGCCGCGCCGCGCCGCGCCCGCACCCCGAGGACCGTCGGGATCGTCTGGGGGCTGCTGGGCCTCAACACGCTCGGCTCCGCCGGAGCGCAGACCATCGTCGTGCTGCCCCGCTCCCTCATCCAGACCGTCACCATGGGCGCGCTGCTCGCCGCGTTCGCGCTGGCGCTGGCGGTCAACCTGCGGCTGCGCATCCGGCCCAGCGCCTTCGTCTTCCTGCTCACCCTGCTGCTGGTGCCGAGCGTGATCTCCAGCGTGGACCTGGAGGCCGGTTTCGGGGCGCTGTTCCGCTGCGCCCGGCTCGCCCTCTTCGTCGGCACGCTGTGGCTGCTCACCCGCTGGTGGGACGGCGGCCTCGCGTTCGTCCGGAGCCACATCCGGATGTACTACGCGGTGCTCGGCTCCGTCGCCGCCGGGCTGGCCGTCTCGCCGGGGACGGCCATGCCGGAACTCTACGGCGGGCGGCTGGTCGGCGCGCTGTGGCCGCTCACGCCGCCGCAGATCGGACAGTACGCCGCCGTGATCACCGGCCTCACCGTGCTGCTCCTGCTGGGCCGCCACACCACCGGGGCGAGCGCGGCCGTGATCATCGTGCCCGCACTCGTCCTGCTCGCGCTCACCCACACCCGGACGGCGACGGTCGGCCTGCTCGCCGGGCTGGCGCTGGCCATCTGCTCGCTCGTCCTGACCAGCGCCCCCGCCCGCCGGTTCTTCGCCTGGGCGGTGCTGTGCGCCGCGGTGGCCGCCGTGTGGTTCGCCCCCATGGTGCAGGCGTGGTTCCTGCGCGGCCAGAGCCGGGAGAACTTCTCCAGCCTCACCGGCCGGGCCAAGGTCTGGGACGCCCTGCTGGCGGCGCCCCGGACGACCTCGGAGCGCCTCTTCGGTACGGGTCTGGGCGACAAGTCGTACGACGGGCTGCCCATCGACAACAGCTGGCTGGCCGTCTACCACGAACAGGGTCTGACCGGCGCCGCGATCGTGGCGGCCCTCGTCGCCGTGCTGGGCGGCGTAGCGCTGCTGCGGCCGCCGTCGGTGCCGCGGGCCTGCGCGATCTTCCTGATCGCCTACTGCGCGATCTCGTCGTACACCGAGGCCGGTCTCGGCGACGCCTCGCCCTACCTGCTGCATCTGGCCGTGGCCGCCTCCCTGCTGGCCGCACCCGCCCCCGCCGCCCCGGCCGCGCCGCCCGCGGCCCCCCGACGACGCGTCCCGCGCTGGGCCAGGGATCGGAGTTGACCTGACATGCACGTCCTCGTGGTGCACAACCGGTACGTGTCGGCGCAGCCGAGCGGCGAGAACAGGGTGGTCGACCAGGAGGTCGCGCTGCTGCGCGCGGCCGGGCACCGGGTCGGGGTGTTCGAGCGGCGCAGCGACGACATCGCCGCGCGGTCCCTGCTGGGCAAGGCCGCGGTGCCGCTGCTGGTGCCGTGGAACCCGGCGGTCCGCGCGGAGCTGACCGGTCGGCTGCGTACCGAGCGGCCGGACGTGGTGCACGTCCACAACGTCTTCCCCCTGCTGTCGCCCGCCGTGCTGGCCGCCTGCGCCGACGCCGGCGTGCCCGCCGTCGCCACGCTGCACAACTACACCCAGATCTGCCCCCCCGGCACGCTGCGCCGCGACGGCCGGCACTGCACCGAGTGCGTCGGAGCCACGCCGCTGCCCGCCGTCCGGCACGGCTGCTACCGCAACTCCCGGCTGGCCACCGTGCCGCTCGCGGTCAGCCTGTCGGTCAACCGGCGCCGCTGGTGGTCCGGCGTGGCGCGGTTCCTCTGCATCTCCGCCGCACAGCGCGACGTCCTGGTGCGCTCCGGCATGCCGCCCGAGCGGCTCGCGGTGAAGCACAACTTCGTACCCGACCCGGGCGCCTGCCGGGCGGCCGCGGGCGAGCAACTGCTCTTCCTCGGCCGGCTCGCGGAGGCCAAGGGCGTACGGCTGCTCATGGCCGCGTGGGACGAGATCGCCGCGGGCGGCGGCGTGGGCGTGCCGCTCGTG
>NZ_JACBXC010000654.1 GCF_013870535.1 Streptomyces phytophilus
CCCGCGGGGCCGAGGTCCGCCCACGGGATACGGGCCCAGCCGCCGGCCACCGCCGCCTCGGCCGCCTCCGCGACCGTACGCACGTCCGTCGTCCGCTCCTCACGCATTCGACGTGACTCGGCGAGCAACCGTTCCTGATCGTCTTCGAGAATCTTCGGCAGCACGGCCGCCCGGTCGTCGAGCAGGGCATCGAGCGCCACCGGCTCCTTGGTGCCGGGCACGCGCCGGACGAGCGTCGCGGTGCCGGCGGCCAGGTCGCGCGGGCCGATCTCGATCCGTACGGGCACGCCCTTCAGCTCCCAGTCCACGGCCCGCCGCCCGAAGGGGACGTCGACGCGGTCGTCCACGTGGACCCGCACCCCGGCGGCGGCCAGCCTGTCGCCCGCCTCGCGCACCTTGGCGAGCACGGCCTCGTCGCCCTTCACGGCCAGCACCACGGCCTGCACGGAGGCGAGCCGCGGCGGGACGCGCAGCCCGTCGTCGTCGCCGTGCACCATGATCATGCCGCCGACCATGCGGGTCGTGGAGCCCCAGGAGGTCTGCCACACGTGCGCGCGGGTGCCGTCCGCGGTCAGGTACCGCGTGCCGAACACCTTCGCGAAGTTCTGGCCCAGCTCGTGGCTGGTGCCCATCTGGAGCGCTTTGCCATCGCGCATCATCGCTTCGAGCGTGAGGGTGTTGAGGGCGCCGGCGAACCGCTCGGCGGCGGTCTTGCGCCCGGGGAGCACGTCGATCGCCAGCACGTTCACCATGAAGTCGGCGTAGACGTCGCGCTGGATACGGGCCGCGTAGTCCCTGGCCTCCTCGTACGTGGCGTGGGCGGTGTGCCCCTCCTGCCACAGGAACTCCGTCGTCCGCAGGAACACCCGCGGGCGCAGCTCCCAGCGCACCACGTTGGCCCACTGATTGATGAGCAGCGGCAGGTCGCGGTAGCTCTGCACCCACTTGGCGAAGTAGTCGTTGACGATGGTCTCGGAGGTGGGCCGGACGACGACCGGCTCCTCCAGCTCCTTGCCGCCGCCGTGGGTGACGACGGCGAGCTCGGGCGCGAAGCCCTCGACGTGCTCGGCCTCCCTGGCCAGGTAGGACTGCGGGATGAGGAGCGGGAAGTACGCGTTCTGCGCGCCCGCCGCCTTGATCCGGTCGTCCATCTCCCGCTGCGTGCGCTCCCACAGCCCGTACCCGTACGGTCGGATGACCATCGTGCCGCGCACCGGACCGTTCTCGGCCAGCTCGGCCTTGGCGACGAGGTCCTGGTACCAGCGCGGGAAGTCGTCCGCCTGGGGAGTGAGCACGGGTGCCTTTGCCATGGCGGAGATCGTAGGGGCTCACCGCGGGCCGCAGGTACTCGTTTACGAGGACGCCGGCGGCCCGCCGGCCGCTGCCGTCACAGCAGCTTCTTGAACTCCTCCGGCAGCTCGAAGTCCTGCGGCGGCTGCTCCGCGCCGCCGCCGAACGGGCCGCCCGCGGCCCGGCGCTCGGCCGCGGCCTGCTCGTCGGCCTTGCGCTTCATCGGATTGCCGCTGCGCTGGCGCCCCTTGGCCTTCTTCTGCTGCTTGCCCTTGCGCTTCCCGGCGCCCGCGCCCGGCATCCCGGGCATGCCCGGCATCCCCGGCATGCCGCCGCCCTGGGCCATCTTCGACATCATCTTGCGCGCCTCGAAGAACCGCTCCACCAGGTTCTTCACCGCGCTGACCTCGACGCCCGAGCCGCGCGCGATACGGGCCCGGCGGGAGCCGTTGATGACCATCGGGTCGTGCCGCTCGCCCGGCGTCATCGACTTGATGATCGCGGCGGTACGGTCCACGTCCCGCTCGTCGAGGTTGTTGATCTGCTCCTTCATCTGGCCCATGCCGGGCATCATGCCGAGCAGCTTGGAGATGGAGCCCATCTTGCGGACCTGCTCCATCTGCGCCAGGAAGTCGTCGAGCGTGAACTCCTTCGGCCCCTTCGCCAGCTTGGCCGCCATCGCCTCGGCCTCTTGCTGGCTGAACGTCTGCTCGGCCTTCTCGATCAGCGACAGCATGTCGCCCATGCCGAGGATGCGGGACGCCATGCGGTCCGGGTGGAACGCGTCGAAGTCGTCCAGCTTCTCGCCGTTGGAGGCGAACATGATCTGCTTGCCGGTGACCTGCGCGATCGACAGCGCGGCGCCGCCGCGGGCGTCGCCGTCGAGCTTGGAGAGGACGACGCCGTCGAAGCCGACGCCGTCGCGGAACGCCTCGGCCGTACTGACGGCGTCCTGGCCGATCATCGCGTCGACGACGAAGAGGATCTCGTCGGGGCCGACCGCGTCGCGGATGTCGGCGGCCTGCTGCATCATCTCGGCGTCGACGCCGAGGCGGCCGGCGGTGTCGACGATCACCACGTCGTACTGCTTGTCGCGGGCGTGGGCGATCGAGTCCTTGGCGACCCGGACCGGGTCGCCGACGCCGTTGCCCGGCTCGGGGGCGAAGACGGCGACGGCCGCGCGCTCGCCGACGACCTGCAACTGGTTGACGGCGTTGGGGCGCTGGAGGTCGGCGGCGACGAGCATGGGCGTGTGCCCCTGGCCCGCGAGCCACTTGCCGAGCTTGCCGGCCAGGGTCGTCTTGCCCGCGCCCTGGAGGCCCGCGAGCATGATCACGGTCGGCGGGGTCTTGGCGAACCGGAGCCTGCGGGTCTCGCCGCCGAGGATGCCGACGAGCTCCTCGTTGACGATCTTGATGACCTGCTGGGCGGGGTTGAGCGCCTGGGAGACCTCCGCGCCGGCCGCGCGCTCCTTGACCTGCTTGATGAAGGCCCGTACGACGGGCAGCGCGACATCCGCCTCCAGCAGGGCGACGCGGATCTCCCGCGCGGTGGCGTCGATGTCCGCCTCGGACAGCCGGCCTTTCCCGCGGAGGGTCTTGAACGTACTCGCCAGGCGGTCGGAAAGAGTGTCGAACACGTCGCTCGTCGGTCCTCAGGTCGGGGGTGGAGGCAATCGCGCTCTCCAGGGTATCCGGCGCGCGAGGCAAACACCCTCGCCAGGGGCAAGCCCGGGCGAGGGTGGTGGTATCCCCGCGGCGACGGGGAGCATGCTGGATACGCTCTCCGATCGGCCAGCCGCGACCGGACCGCCCCCGCCGCGGGGAACGCATCGGGCGGGAGCGCACCCTGCGGACTGCCCACGCCAGGCAGGTCGTAGAAGTCACGCACGCCTCAGCTCAGCGCCGCCTCCACCGCAAGTGCCAGTTGCTCGGCGTCGCGGTCGGCGAGCGGGCGGCCGGCGGGGTCCGTGACGTAGAAGGCGTCGACGGCGTTGGCGCCGAGGGTGCTGACGTACGCGCCGCGCACCCGCACGCCGGGCGCCTCCAGCGCGCGGCCGATGCGGTGCAGCAGGCCGGGGGCGTCCTGGGCG
>NZ_JACBXC010000655.1 GCF_013870535.1 Streptomyces phytophilus
CCACGAGCACCGCCCCGTCGAGCACGTGCAGCACGCGCTCCACCTCGGCGATGAAGTCCGGGGAGCCGCCCCGGGTGTGGTCGCCTCGGTGGACGGGTTTGGCGCCTCGCTGCGGGATGGGGAACGTCACCGGCAGCTTCTCCAGCAGGCTGCTCGTCCAGTCCTTGCGCCAGGTCAGCTCCTCCAGCTCGACCGCCAGCTCCATCTGCGGCAGCCGGGTCAGCAGCGTCTCGATCCCGGTCTCGGTGATGGCGCGCGCGAAGTCCTGCCCGGGGCACTCGTGCGGTCCCGCGCTGAACGCGAGGTGCGCGCTGTTGCCGTGTACGGGGGCGTCCAGGTCGGGCCGTACGTACGGATCGAAGTTGGCCGCGGACAGGCCCAGCACGAGCAGTTCGCCCTGGGGGATCTCCGTCTCGCCCAGCTCGACCTCGCCGGTCGTCACCCGGTGCGGACACCGCTCCATCGGCGGGTTGTCCCAGAGGACCTGGTCCAGTGCGCTGGGCAGCGTCATCTGGCCCCCGCTGAGGTTGCCGCGGAAGTTCTTGTCGGTCAGGACCTTCAGCAGGACGTGGCCGACCAGGCTGACGGTGGTGGCGTTGGCGGCGATGAGGATGAGCCGCAGGTGCTCGCGCACCTCGACGTCGTTGAGGTCGGAGGAGTGGGCGAGGAGCCGGGTGGTGATGTCGTTGCCGGGAGCGGCCTTCTTGCGCGCCACCAGCTGGTCGAGCGTGTCCGTCAGGTAGTCGTTGGCCCCGGCGGCGGACTCGCCGCCGCCCAGGCTCGTCCAGGCGGCCTCGATCAGGCGGGGGCTGAACTCCTCCGGCATCCCGAAGAGCTTGGTGACGACCAGCAGCGGCAGGTGGTGGGCGAACTGCGCGACCAGATCGGCCTCGCCGGTCTGCGCGAAGTCGTCGACGAGGCGGTCGGCGAAGCGCGTGATGTCGGTCCGGATGCCGCGCTTGTTGACGCTGCCCAGGCTTTCGGTGACGGCCGAGCGCAGCCGCTTGTGGTCCTGCCCGTCGGTGAACACGCACAGCGGCTGCCACGCGACGATCGGTGCCAGCGGGTGGTCGGAGGTCAGCGCGTCGGCGTGCTTCCAGAGCCGGGAGTCCCTGGTGAACGTCGCCGGGCTGCGGGCCACCCGCAGGTTCTCCGAGTAGCCGAGGACCAGCCACGCCGGCAGGTCGCCCGGCAGCAGCACGGGCGCCACCGCGCCGTAGCGCTCCCGGAGTTCCTCGTGCAGCCGCCGTGAGTCGGCCGCCTCGGGCCCGCCGAGCCGCACCAGGTCGTGGGCCGGGCAGCCCGCCGGCGGTGCGGCGGCCGAGCCCGGTGCACCGTGGTCGAAGGGCGTGGCAGGAGACACCGGTCAACTCCTCGATAAGATCGACCCGTTGGGGTGGGGGACCAGGCAGGCAGCCTAGTGCGGATGCGCCGCCCGGACGCACGTTTCCCGGGGGTTGGACCGGGGAAGACCTTGTGCTTCGCGGTCGTGATCGATGGTGAGCACGTAGCGTCCAGAAATATGCAGAATCGGACCGTTCCATTACGGAACGACGACCGCAATCTTTCCGGCAGTCGGCTGGCCTCGCCCGGTTCCCCGTCGGGAGATACGGATCTATCCGGAGATCGTACGGATTGTGGGGACGTGCATTGTCGGTGAAACCAGAACTCGGCGCACCGGGCCGGAAGACCCCTGCCCCACACGCCGCAGCGGGGCGGCTGCTGCGGAGAATCCGTACCAGGGCCGGAATTACGCAGATGGCGGCCACGCACGACGTCCTGAAGAGCGGCAACCTGTCGACTTTCCGCAAGCTCGAAAGCGGCGAGCGCCGTATGACCCCTCCGCAGATCGAGAAGTTCTTCCGCGGCCTGGACGCCTCGCTCGAAGAGCGGGCGGAACTGTACAGGCTCTCCGACCGGCAGCCGGAGAGGATTCCCCGCTGCCGCGAGGCGCTCGGCGACCCTCCCGGCCTCGCCGCCCTCATGGAGGACTACCGGATGCAGGTCAGAGGGCACGAACTGCCCACGTACCTGCTGTCAGGCGCCTTCGAGGTCGTGGAGATGAACGAGTCCTACCGGGAGATCGCGGAGGCTTTTCCGGTCCTGCCGGGACACGAGATCGCCGACCCGCTGAAATACCCGATCGGGTTCGTGCTGAAGTACCCGGACGCGGAAAGCTACTTCCTCGACTGGATGAGCAACTGGGTGCCGCCGATGCTCAGCTACCTCAAGGCGGGGATGGAGCTGAACCCGAATGACCCGGTCATCGCGGAAACCGCCGAGGCGGTACTCGCGGAGCCCCGGCTCAGACGGGCGTACGACCATGTGGGCGCCGACCTGGACGCGCTTTCCAACCACCACGTCGACCGCTTGGTGCGCGTCCGCCGGGCCGGCGGGGGTGAGGTGGTCATGGGAATGCGGGTCCGCATGTTCAGCGTGCCCCTGCTGCAAAGCGAAGCGTTCGCGATGCTGCACGTGTTTCCTTACTTTCCCACCGAGGCCCGGGACGGCTGATGCGGCCGTACGCCGTCAGAGGCCCGCTGCCGCCGACAGATCGCCGGTGAGTTCCGCCAGGACCGCTGCCGCCGCTGCCCGCGCCGCCGGGAGGCCGTCCCGGCCGGCCGGGACCGGGACCACGACCTCCAGGTAGCACTTCAGCTTCGGCTCCGTGCCGCTCGGGCGGACGATCACCCGGGCCGACTCCACGCCCCGGGCCCCGTCGCCCGCCAGGGTGTAGCGGAGGCCGTCCGTCGGGGGGAGGGCCGGGGTGCCCGCCGACAGGTCCTCGGCCAGGGACACCCGCAGGCCCGCCGCCGTCCGCGGCGGGGACTCGCGCAGGCGGCGCATGGCGGCGGCGATCACGTCCAGGTCCTCCACGCGGACGGAGAGCTGGTCCGTGGCGTGCAGGCCGTACTCCACCGCGATGTCGTCCAGCAGGTCCTGCAGCGTGCGGCCCATGGCCTTCAGCTCCGCCGCCAGTTCCGCGACGAGCAGGGCCGCCGTGATGCCGTCCTTGTCGCGGACCCCGGCGGGGTCGACGCAGTAGCCGAGGGCCTCCTCGTAGGCGTAGCGCAGGCCGTCGACCCGGGCCAGCCACTTGAAGCCGGTCAGCGTCTCCTCGTACGGCAGGCCCGCGGCCCGCGCGATCCGGCCCATCAGGGAGGAGGAGACGATGGACGCGGCGAAGGTGCCCGCGGCCCGCTTGCGTACGAGGTGCGCGGCCAGCAGGGCGCCGACCTCGTCGCCGCGCAGCATCCGCCACCCGGCGGGCGCGTCCGTGTCCCGTACGGCCACCGCGCAGCGGTCCGCGTCGGGGTCGTTCGCGATGACCACGTCGGTCCCGTCGGCCCCGTCGGCCGCGCGCGCCGTGGCGAAC
>NZ_JACBXC010000656.1 GCF_013870535.1 Streptomyces phytophilus
TGCGCAGCACCAGCGCGTCCCGGTGCCGCGCCGCGACGAGCTGCAGCCCCACCGGCAGCCCCGCCCCGTCCACCCCGCAGGGCAGGCTGAGCGCCGGCTGCTGGGTGAGGTTGAAGGGGTACGTGAACGGGGTCCACCCGGTCCACCGGGTGTGCCCCGAGTCCTTCGGCACCTCCGCCCCCGCCTCGAACGCCGTGATCGGCACGGTCGGGGTGACCAGCACGTCGTACGTCTGGTGGAAGCGCCCCATCGACTGCCCGAGGGCCATCCGCACGTCCACCGCGGCCAGGTAGTCCAGCGCGCTGTACCGCTCGCCCAGTTCGACGATCTCGCGCAGCCCCGGGTCCAGCCGCTCGCGCGCCTGAGGGCCGTAGGGCTGCACCACCCGCGCGGCGCCGCTGAACCACAGCGTGTGGAACGCCTCCTGGCACGCGGCGAGCCCCTCGCACAGCCGCGGGTCGGCCTCCTCCACGTACGCGCCGAGGTCGGAGAGCCGCTCCACCGCGCTCCGCACCACCGCGGCCACCTGCCGGTCGACGGGCACCTGCCCGCCGAACGACGCGCTGTACGCCACCCGCAGCCCCCGCACGCCTTCGGCGGCCCCGTCCAGGGCGTCGACGAAGCCGCCCGCGGGCGGGCCGAGCTGCGACCAGTCCCGCGGGTCCGCGCCGCTGACCACGTCCATCAGCAGCGCCGTGTCCCGGACGTCCCGCGCCATCGGCCCGACGTGCGCGAGCGTGCCGAACGGGCTCGCCGGATACAGCGGCACCCGCCCGTACGTGGCCTTGAGCGCGACGATCCCGCAGAACGCCGCCGGGATCCGCACCGAGCCGCCGCCGTCCGTGCCCAGGCTCAGCGGCCCCGCGCCCAGCGCCACCGCCGCCCCGCTGCCGCCGCTGGAGCCGCCCGTGGTGCGGCCGGTGTCGTACGGGTTCGTGGTGACCCCGTTCAGCGGGCTGTCCGTGGTGCCCTTCCAGCCGAACTCCGGCGTCGTGGTCTTGCCGAGGAACACCGCCCCGTGCTCCCGCAGCCGCGCCACCGACGGGCCGTCCTCGTCCCACTCGCGGTCCGGGTCGACCAGCCGGGAGCCGCGCAGCGTGGGGGCGCCGCGCTGGAGGATCATGTCCTTGACGGTCACCGGCACCCCGTCGAGCAGCCCGGCGGGCTCGCCGCGCTGCCAGCGGCGCGCGGACGCCTCGGCGCGGGCGAGGGCAGCGTCCCGTACGGCGTCGTCGAGGGTGACGAAGGCGTTGGTCAGCTCCTGCGCCCGGGCCGCGCGCGCGAGCGCCGCGCGGGTGGCCTCGACGGGCGACAGCGCCCCGGAGCGGTAGCCGCGCAGCAGCTCCACCGCCGTGAGATCCGCCGGATCCGTGCTCCCCGCCATTCCGCCGCCTCCTCGGTTGCCCGTCACCTACTCCGCATTCTGCGTCACCGTACGTACCCGAGCTGCTTGTCCACCACGTTGAAGAGCGGCCGGCCCGCCTCCCACAGGTCGAACAGCTCCAGGAACTGCTCCGACAGGTCCCCGCGCCAGCCGACCGTGTCGCCGCTCATGTGCGGCGAGACGAACAGGCCCGGCACCCGCCACAGCGGGTCCTCGGGCGCCAGCGGCTCGGTCTCGAAGACGTCGAGCGCCGCCGCCGCGATCTCCTGCTGCTCCAGCGCCGCGACCAGCGCCGTGGTGTCGACCAGCGGGCCGCGGCCGACGTTGATGAACCGGGCCCTGTCCGGCATCGCCGCGAACGCCTCGCTGCCGAACATCCCGCGGGTCTCCTCGGTCAGCGGCGCCACGCAGACCACCCAGTCGGCCTCCACCAGCAGCGCCGGCAGCTCCGCCTGGCCGCGTACGCCCGCGCGCGCGGTCCGGCCCACCAGTTCCGTACGCACCTCCAGGCAGCCCAGCGTCTCCGCGATGGCCCGCCCGATCGGCCCGGCGCCCACCACCACCGCCCGGGTCCCCGCCAGCCGCAGCGTCTCGCGGTGCTGCCAGCGGCGCTGGCGCTGCCGCTCCCAGGTGCCGGGCAGGTCCTTGGCCATCGCCAGCACCAGCCCGGCCACGTACTCCGCGATGGGCCGGTCGAAGACCCCGCGGGCGTTGGTCAGCACCGTGTCCGAGGCGGCGAACTCGGGGGAGAGCACATGGTCGACCCCGGCGCTCGGGGTGTGCACCCACCGGGGCCGCGGGCCGGGCCCCGGCCACGCTCTGCGCACCGCGGGCGAGGTGAAGTCCCACACCAGCACGACGTCGGCGGAGGGCAGCAGCTCGGCGAGCCCTTCCGCGTCCGTGCTGATCACTTGGGCCCGGCCCCGGAGCCGGTCCAGGTCGGGCGGCGGATCGTCATTGAGGACGAGCACGCGGATATCGGACATAGGAAGGAAACCGTCCCGCAATGTGGCACTGCTGCAATGGTCCGCAGCACTGGATGCAGTACTGGATGTAGCCTGAAAGGGAAGGCGGAAAAACGTCGGAGATGCGAGGATTGACCACGCTAGGGGTGTGCCTCTACCTTCGTCAATAACCGCATCTGTCACTGCGTCCCGGTCGCTCACCGGCTGCTCCAGATGATTCACCTTCCCCCAGCCCTCCGTACGAACGGGGCATCCTCATGGACGTCTCTTTTCTGGGCGGACCACAGCCACAGCGTGGTGTGGGTGTCGTAGCCCCTTTTGATTTCGCGCTCGACCGCGAGCTCTGGCGATGGGTGCCGGACGATGTGTCCCTGCATCTGACGCGTACCCCCTACGTCCCCGTCGAGGTGAGCCTCGACCTGGCCAGACTCGTGAGTGAGCACCAGACCCTGCGCGAGGCGGTGCGCGCCCTGACCGCCGTCTCGCCCGAGGTCATCGCCTACGCCTGCGCCTCCGGCAGCTTCGCCGACGGCCGCATGGGCGAGCGCGCGATGACCGCCGCCATGTCGTCCGCCGCCGCCGTGCCGGCGATGACGACGTCCGGAGCCATGCTCAGCGCGCTGAACGAGATCGGCGCCCGCCGCACCGCCATCGTCACGCCGTACACGCCCTCCGTCACCGGGGCGCTGGAGGAGTTCCTCGAAGAGGGCGGCATCGAGGTCACGGGACGGGCCAGCCTCGGGCTGACCCGGCACATCTGGCGGGTGCCGTACCGGCAGGTCGTCGAGATGGCCCGGATCGCCGTCGCGCAGGGCTCTCCGGACGCGCTCTTCATCAGCTGCACCAACCTCCCGACGTACGACGTCATCCCGCAGCTGGAGGCGGAGCTGCGGATGCCGGTGCTCTCGGCGAACCAGGTCACGGTCTGGGCCGCCCTCCAGCGCATCGGCAAGGAGGCCGTGGGCCCTTACCAGGCGCTGCTGGACCCCGCGGCGCGGCTCGGCTGGGCCTCCATGCCGCCGCCGGA
>NZ_JACBXC010000657.1 GCF_013870535.1 Streptomyces phytophilus
GGGCCGCCGTCCCCGGGACACGACCGGCACCCCCCGGTAGTTCCGCCACTTCCACAGCCCGCGACGGCGCGGGCCCGTCACGTCGGAGCACTCATGAGAAAACCGCGTATCACCGCAGCGGCGGGCATCGCCCTGACGGCACTGCTCGCGGGCGCCTGCGGCGTCCCGGGGGCGGGCGGCGGGGCCGCCTCCTCCGGGTTCGAGGGCCCGCGGATCACCGAGCGCGTCACCCCCGAGGACGTCGCGGAGCTGGGCGACACCACCTTGCGCGTACTCGCCGACGCCGGCGAGGAGCAGACGCTGAAGGCGCTGGTGCCGCGCTACGAGAAGGCGTACCCGAACGTGGAGGTCGAGGTCGTCACCAAGGGCTTCGACGACCTGCTCAAAACCGTCCCCAACTCCCTCTCCGGCTCCGACGCCCCCGACCTCGCCCAGGGCAACCAGGGCTACGGCACCGACGGCCCGCTGGTCAGGGCCGGCCTGCTCCGCCCGCTCGACGACGTGATGCGCACCTACGGCTGGGAGAACACCTACACCGACGGCGCGCTCAAGCAGTACCGCTGGACCCCGGACGGCGCGCTGTTCGGCTCCGGCAGCCTCTACGGCATCAGCCCGGTGACCGAGTACGTCGGCGTCTTCTACAACCGCGAGGTCCTCGACCGCCTCGGCATCGAGCCGCCCGGGACCTACCGGGAGTTCACCGCGGCCCTGGACGAGGTCAAGGCCGCCGGCCGGCAGCCCCTCATGCTCGGCAACGCCGAGAAGTACCCGGCCAGCCAGGTCATCGGCCTGGTCCAGGGCCAGAATACGTCCAGCAGGGACGTCCGGTCGTGGATCAGCGGCGTGCCCGGGGCGACGGTGGCGGACAAGGGCACGCGGGACGCCGCCCGTACCGTCCAGGACTGGGCCGAGAACGGCTACTTCGGCCGCGGCTACGACGGCATCTCCTCCGACGACGCGGTCGCCAAGTTCGCGGCCGGCAAGGGCGCGTTCCTCGTGGCCGGCTCCTGGAACGCGCCCGCGCTCCAGGAGACGATGAAGGACGAGGTCGGCTTCACCCTCCCGACCCGCCCCGACGGCACCCGCGCCACCGTCGGCTCGCTGGGCATGGGCTGGCACATCTCCGCCAAGACGAAGAAGCTCCCGGCCGCCGTCGCCTTCCTCGACATGCTGATGAGCGAGGACTTCGCCCAGTCCATCGCCGACGTGGGCCGTACCCCGGTCACCGGCTCCGCGGAGGCCACCAGCCCGGTGGCCGACGCGGTCAACGACACCGGGCTGAAGCTCCTCGCCGATGACGGCCAGAACTTCTACCTCGACTGGGCGTCGACGACCATGTACGACACCGTGGGCGCCACCACCCAGGACCTGCTCTCCGGCCGTACGAGCCCCGCGGGGTTCACCGAGGCGCTCCAGGAGGACTGGCAGGAGTTCGCCACGGAGCAGCGGGAGGCGGCCGAGGCCGGCGCCGAGGACGCCTCATGAGCACGCTCAGCACGCCGCGTTCCGGCACCGCCGGCGCGGACACCGGCGCGGGGGCGGGGGCGGGGGCGGCCCCGGCGCGGCGGGTCGGCGCATCCGGGCGGGTGCGCGCCTGGGCCTCCCGCCAGTACTGGCCCGCCTTCCTCTACCTGCTGCCCGCCGCCGTCTGCTACGGCCTGTTCGTCCTGCGCCCCCTCGGCCAGACGGCCTGGATTTCGCTCTTCGAGTGGGACGGCCTCACCGTCGGCCGCTGGACCGGCCTGGACAACTACGGCGAACTGCTCGGCGACAGCCGCATCCTCGCCGCCCTCGGCCACTCGCTGGTCTTCGTCGTCTTCTATGCGGTCCTGCCCGTCGCCATCGGCCTGGCGCTGGCCGGGCTGATGTCGCGGATGCGGGTGCGCGGGCTGTCGTTCTTCCGCGCCGTGCTGTTCGTGCCGCAGATCCTGGCCACCGTGGTGGTCGCGGTCTCCTGGCGCTGGGTGTACGACATCGACGGCCCGCTGAACGCCGCGCTGCGCGCCGTCGGCCTCGGCTCGCTGACCCGCGCCTGGCTCGGCGACTACGCCACCGCGCTGCCCGCGGTCGGCCTGGTCGGCACCTGGGTGATGTTCGGCCTGTGCATGGTGCTGTTCCTGGCCGGCGTGCAGAAGATCCCCACCGAGCTGTACGAGTCCGCGCGGCTCGACGGCTGCGGGCCCGTCCGGGAGTTCTTCACCGTCACGCTGCCCGCACTGCGCGGGGAGATCGCCATCGCGCTGGTCCTGACCGTCACGTACGCGCTGCGCAATTTCGACCTGGTGTGGAACACCACCGCCGGCGGCCCCGGCGCGTCCACGTCGGTGCCCAGCGTCTTCATCTACCAGGGCGCGTTCCTCACCCGCGAGGTGGGCGCCGCCTCCGCCCTGTCCGTCTGCCTGACGGTGCTCGTCCTCGCGGTCACCGCAGTGATCATGCGCCTGGTGCGCGGGAAGGAGGGCTGACACCGTGCGCGTCAGCAGACGCCAGAGTGCCATCGGCCACGCCATCCTCATCGGCGCCGCCTGTGTCGCCCTGTATCCGTTCCTGTCCGTGCTGCTGCTCGCCCTCGGCGAACCCGGCTCCCGTACCAGCGGATTCTCGCTGCCCACCAGCATCAGCTTCGCCAACTTCACCGAAGCCTGGGACCGCGGCCTCGACGCGCAGCCGCTGCTGTCGTCGCTGCTGGTCGCCACCGCGGTGGTGGCCGGCACCCTGGTGATGGCGGTACTCGCGGGCTACGCCTTCGCGGTCTTCCCCTTCCCGCTCAAGGGCGCGTTCCTGGTGCTGCTGCTGGCCGGCCTGGTCATGCCGTACGAGGCCACCGTCATCCCGCTGTACTACCAGCTCAAGGACTGGGGCCTGGTCAACACGTACGCGGGCCTGATCCTGCCGCAGATCGGCCTCTCGCTGCCGTTCGCGATCTTCTGGATGCGGACCTTCTTCGTCTCCACCCCCGCCGCGCTGCGCGAGGCGGCCTCCGTGGACGGTGCCTCGCGGCTGCGGACCCTGCGCTCGGTCCTGCTGCCGATGGCCCTGCCCGCCATCGGCACCCTGGCCACCCTGCTGTTCCTCTTCGCCTGGAACGAGTTCCTGCTGGCGCTGGTGCTCGTACCCGACGACGCGAGCGTGCAGACGGCGCCGCTGGCGCTGTCGTTCTTCTCGGGCAACCGCCGCAACAGCGACCCGGGGGTCACCGCCGCCGCGGCAGTCCTGGTCGCCCTGCCCGTACTCATCGCCTACCTCGCCCTGCAGCGCCGCATGATCAGCGGCATGCTCACGGGCGCCGTCAAGGAGTGACCTCGTGCCTGCCCCCCTCACCCCCCGCGTCTTCGCCACCCCCGACGGCCTCGGCGCGGCACTCGCCGCC
>NZ_JACBXC010000658.1 GCF_013870535.1 Streptomyces phytophilus
GTGGACGTACCCGCCGCTGGCGCGGCCGAACGGCAAGCGCGGCGTGCTGCGCCGCAGCGGCATCGGCGCGCTGCTGACGCTGCGCAGCGACCCCTGGCTCGGCCGGGTCGGGGCGCTCGCCGACGACCTCGCCCGCAACCGGCAGGGCGCGGTGGGCCGGGCCAAGCAGACGCTGTGGGACCTCCAGCTCAGCCGTACCGCGGCCTGGACCGACGAGGCGGCCGTCCTCGCGCTGCTCACCCTGGTGTACGCGGGCGAGTCGGACACGGCCGCCGGGTGGTGCGAGCGGCTCATGGCCGAGGCGGGCCGCCGGGCGGTGCCCACCTGGCAGGCGCTGCTCACGGCGGTGCGCGCGGAGACCGCCGTGCGGCAGGGCGACCTGGTCGCGGCGGCGGAGCACGCCCGCGAGGCGCTCACCGTGCTGCCCGCCAAGGCGTGGGGGGTGGCGGTCGGGCTGCCGCTGGGCAGCCTCATCCTGGCGACGACGCGGATGGGCGCGTACGACGAGGCGGCGGGGTATCTCGCCGGATCGGTGCCGAACGCCATGTACGAGAGCTGGTTCGGGCTGCCGTACCTGCACGCCCGCGGCAGCCACCACCTGGCCAGGAACCACGCCCACGCCGCCCTCGCCGACTTCCTGTCCTGCGAGGACCTCCAGCGCGCGTGGGGCGTCGACGTGCCCGGCCCCGTGCCGTGGCGCACCAGCGCCGCGGAGGCGTGGCTGCGGCTCGGCAACCGCGACCGGGCCAAGCAGTTGGCGCACGAGCAGCTGGCCCGCCCCGGTACCGGCAACCCGCGCACCCGCGGCCTGGCGCTGCGGCTCTACGCGGCCGTCAGCCCGCCCAGCCGCCGGCTGCAGTTGCTGACCGAGGCGCTGGAACTGCTGGAGCACACCGGCGACCGCTACGAACAGGCCCGGGTGCTGGCGGATCTCAGCCGTACGCACTACGCGCTGGGCGAGCACCGCAAGGCGCGGCTGCTTTTCCGCCAGTCGCTGCACGTGGCGCACGCGTGCAAGGCCACCCCGCTGGCACAGGAATTGCTGCTGGGCAACAGCGAGGCCGCCGGCGCCGGGCCCCAGGCGGACAGCTCCGCGGAGGTCTCGGAACTGACCGAGTCCGAAAGGCGGGTGGCCTCGCTCGCGGTCATGGGCTACACGAACCGGGAGATCGCCACGCGGCTGTACATCACGCCGAGCACGGTGGAGCAGCACCTCACCCGGGTCTACCGGAAACTCCGCATCAAACGCCGCCAGGACCTGCCCGCGGACCTGTGGATGAATGCCACGCGGGCGGGCTGATACAGGGGGCGGGCAGGGGTTACCGGGAAAGTTCCGGCCCACTTGAATTGCCCGCGATTCCCCGAGTCATCGATCAACAGGAGGAATGTTGCTCAGCAGAAGATCGCTTATCCGGGCCGGCGGCGGCGTCACCGTGGCGGCCGGAGCCGCCACCGTCAGCACCCGTTCGGCATTCGGCGCCGCCGACAAATGGAGCACCCTGCGCAAGATATTGCAGGGCGACGTGGTGCTGCCCTCCGACAGCGGGTACGGCCAGGCGAAGCAGCTGGCGATCGGCCAGTACGACGCCGTCAACCCGCAGGCCATCGCGTACTGCGAGACCCCCGGGGACGTCCGGGCCTGCGTGCTCTTCGCCCAGCACCACGGCATACCGGCCCGGGTGCGCAGCGGCGGCCACAACCTCAACGGCTGGTCCACCGGCGAGGGGCTCGTCGTCGACCTCTCCCGCATCAACCACGCGGCGGTCTCCGGCAGTACGGTCCGCGTCGGCCCCGGTGCCCAGTCCATCGACGCACTCATCGCGCTCAAGCCGTACAACAAGCAGATCGTCACGGGCACCTGCCCCACCGTGTGTCCGGGCGGCTTCGTCTCCGGCGGCGGGATCGGCTTCCAGACCCGCAAGTTCGGCATGGCCAGCGACCGGCTCGTCTCGGCCCGCGTGGTGCTCGCCGACGGCCGGATCGTGCACACCTCCGCGACCCGGGAGCCGGATCTGTTCTGGGCGCTGCGCGGCGGTGGCGGCGGCAACTTCGGTGCGGTGGTGGACTGGGAGGTCCGGCCGCTCGACCAGCCGCAGATGGTCACGTACGACCTGCTGTGGGCCTGGGACCACGCCCCGCAGGCGCTCACCGCGTGGCACGAGTGGTTGCTCGACGCCCCGCGTGCCCTCGGCAGCTGCCTCATCGTCATGCCGCCGTACTCCGCCGCGCCGCTGGTGCGGATCTACGGTGCCCACCACGGGAGTCCGACGGAGCTGGAAGGGCTCCTGGACGACCTCGCCGCCCGGATCGGCGCCCCGCCGATCCAGCGCACGTCCGCGCCGACGGGCTTCTCCGAGGGCATGAAGGAGCTGTACGGCTGCGGCGACAAGACCGACGCCCAGTGCCACCGCGTGGGCACCAGCCCGGAGGCCGCCCTGGGCCGTACGGCATTCCAGCGGCAGAGCTACGTGCTGACGTCCAGGGGGCCCACGGCCGCCGAGTCGGACGCCATCCTCTCGGCCTGGTCCTCGCACGACGCGCTGCTGCACCGCTTCCTCATCATCCAGGCCGGCGGCGGCGCGGCGACGGACCCGGACCGCGGCGACACCGCGTTCGTGCACCGGGACGCCAACTTCCTGACCGGCTTCCAGGGCGGCGCGGACACCGCCGACCTCACCGGCGAACTGGACGGCTGGGCCGCCGCGGGCGCGGCGGCGCTGGCGCCCCTCGCCTCCGGCGCGTACATCAACTTCCCCGGCTCGGTCCGGGTGCCGGACTTCGGACGGGCCAACTACGCCGAGAACCACGGCCGGCTGCTCGGGCTCAAGAAGCGCTACGACCCGCACGGCTTTTTCCGGCACCCGGGCGCCCTCGGGGTCAGCTGACCGGGACGACCGTCTCCACCGTCTCGACGTCGATGTCGGTGGAGCGGACCCGGACCTCCGCCTCCCAGTCGCCGGGCGCCGGCAGCATCAGCCGGTCGGAGACGAAGCGGCCCGGACCCCTGCGTTCGAGCGAGAACTCCAGCGGTCCGGGTCCGCCGTCCGGGAGGCTGAGCGAGACGGACACCTCGGGCACGTTCCAGGGTCTGCCCCCGGCGTCGCGCACCAGCAGCGTCAGCGTGGTCCGCGCGCCGGCCCGGGGTGGTTCGACGGCCAACTCGGCGCTGCCGCCGGTGAGCCGGACCTCGCCGCGGTGGACGGCCTTGCGCTCCGCCGGGCCGGCGGCGGCCGCCCCCGCGGGGCGGGAGCCGGGGGGTGTGGCGGCCAGGACCGCCGTCGCGCCGAGGACCACGGAGGCGAAGACCAGCTCGACGGCCAGCGTCCAGCGGAGCTGGCGCCGCGCGGACTGCTCCTGCTCGGCGGCGGC
>NZ_JACBXC010000659.1 GCF_013870535.1 Streptomyces phytophilus
CCCTCGGAATCCCTGCTGCCCGACCCCTTCACGAAGCTCGACGGCACCCGCGTCACCACCACGTCCGACTGGCGCTGCCGCCGCGCCGAGATCAGGGAGCTGGCCGAGCGCACCGTCTACGGCCAGAAGCCGGCCAGGCCCGCGAGCGTCACCGGCAGCGTGTCGCAGTCCCAGATCACCGTGAACGTCTCGGACCAGGGCCGCAGCGCGAACTTCTCGGCGCGCGTCGAGCTGCCCGGCGGCACCGGACCGTTCCCCGCGGTCGTCGTCTACGGCGGCTTCGGCGCCGACACCGCCGCCATCAAGGCCGCGGGCGCCGCCGTCGTCAACTTCGACCCGTACGCCGTGGGCCGCGAGGGCACCCCGCGCAACAACAAGCAGGGCGCCTTCTACAGCGTCTACGGCTCCTCCAGCAGCACAGGGCTGCTCATGGCCTGGGCCTGGGGCGTGAGCCGGATCATCGACGTCATCGAGCAGTCCGACGGCAGCGTGCTGCGGGCCGACGCGACCGGCGTCACCGGCTGCTCCCGGTTCGGCAAGGGCGCGTTCGTGGCCGGCGCGTTCGACCAGCGCATCGCGCTGACGATGCCCATCGAGTCGGGCACCGCGGGCGCCCCCGCCCTCCGCAGCGTCGCCCGGGAGAGCGGCGCCCAGCCGCTGAGCAGCGGGTACTCGGAACAGCCGTGGCTGGGCGACGCCTTCGGCTCGTACACCGGCAACCCCGCGCAACTGCCGGTGGACACCCACGAGATGGTCGGCATGATCGCACCCCGCGGGCTGTTCCTCATGGAGAACCCGCACGTCGACTGGCTCGGCGCCCGGTCCGGCAGTGTGGCGGCCCTCGGCGGGGCCGAGGTCTACAAGGCGCTCGGCGCGGGCCAGAACATCAGTTACTGGTCCGATGTGCAGGACGGCACCCACTGCGCCTCCCGGTCCGAGTGGCGCGGCCCGCTGCAGCAGAGCATCGCGACGTTCCTGCGCGGTACGGGCAGCGCCCCCGGCGTGTTCCGGATCTCGCCGAAGAAGCCCGGCAACCTCGCCGAGTGGCGCACCTGGCAGACCCCGGTCCTCACCGCCGGCGGCTGACCCCGCCGGAACCCCCCACGCCACCCCCTCGGCCTACCCGGACCCGAGGGGGTGGCTCCGTACCGCGGGCGGGGGCGCTCTCTGTGAGACGTTGTGCGTGATCACCGGCGCCGCGGCGGACCTCCGCGGCGCTCCGGGCGCGACGCCACCGGGAGCAGCGCTGAAGCCCTACGCAGCCGACGCCGACAGGAACCGCCCGCGCCTGGCCGGTCTCACCGAGCGGCTCCGCGCGCCTGCCGTGGCGCAGACGATGCGCGCCGCGATGGCCGCCACCCTCGCGTACGTCGTCGCCCTCCAGCTCACCAGCGGCGCCAAGCCGCTGACGGCGCCGCTGACCGCGCTGCTCGTCGTCCAGGTGACCTTCTACGCGACGCTCACCACCGGCATCCGGCGTGTCACCGCCGTCGTCGTCGGGGTGCTGATCGCCAGCGGGTTCAGCGCGCTGGTCGGGCTGAGCTGGTGGAGCCTCGGGCTGATCATCCTCAGCTCGCTCATCGCGGGCCGCATCGTGCGGGTGAGCGAGTTCGTGCCCGAGGTCGCGATCAGCGCGATGCTCGTCCTCGGCGTCAGCCACGTGGGCGACACGGCGTTCACGCGGATCCTGGAGACGCTCACCGGCGCCGTGGTGGGCCTCACGTTCAACCTGGTGCTGGCGCCCCCGGTGTGGGTGGAGAGCGCCGGCGACGCCATCGAGGACCTGGCCCGCCGCATGCGCCGGCTGATGCTGCGCAGCGCGGAGCAGCTCACCGAGGTCACCACGCCCTCGGCGGCGGCCGACCGGCTGCACACCGCGCGCGAGCTGGACGACTTCGTCGGCGAGGTCGACACCTCGCTGCGCCGCGCCGAGGACAGCCTGCGGCTCAACCCCCGGGTGAGCGAGGGCCTGATGCACCGGGTCGTGCTGCGCACCGGGCTGGACACGCTGGAGGTCTGCGCGGTGGTGCTGCGCGTCCTCACCCGCGGCCTCGCGGACCTGGCGAAGGCCCGGGGGAAGGGGGAGACCCTCTTCCCCCGCGACGCGGGCGCCGCGCTGCAGGACCTCTTCGGCTACCTCGGCGACGCGCTGGTGAGCTTCGCGCAACTGGTCTCGACGGAGGTCTCGGAGAGCGCCGAGACCGCCGCCGGCCGGCTGGAGGCGGACCTGGTGGCGGCCCATGCCGTACGCGACCGGGTGGAGACCCTGCTGCTGGAGACCGTGGGGCGCGACGAGGAGAACTGGTTCCTCTACGGCGCGCTGCTCGCCGACGTCAACCGCATCCTCGACGAACTCGACACCGAACACCGCTCCGCCCGCCTCCTGGAGGCGCTGGACCGCAACAGCCGCGACTACCGCGAGCACATCCCCCGGCTGTCCCGCCTCGGCGCCTGGCTCACCCGCTGACCGCGCCGGCGCCGCGTCAGCGGTACGCCCCGGCCGCCGCCGCCAGCTCGTCCAGCATCCGCAGCGTCTCCGCCTCCGGCAGCGTCGGCAGGTCCAGCAGCACCCGCTCCAGGCCCAGCTCCGCGTACGCCTGAAGCGCCTGCGGCTCGTGCGACGCGGAGTACGGCACCACCGGCACGTCGCCGGCCACCTCCCGCAGCCGCCGCATCCGCCCGCCCAGCTCCCCGGCCGGCACCCGGCTCGGCAGCCACGCCGTGCCGTACGCCGCGACCCGGGCGAAGGCCGGCTCGCCACCCCCGCCCACGTAGACCGGCGGATGGGGGCGCTGCACCGGCTTGGGCCAGCAGAAGACCGGGTCGAAGTCGACGAACTCGCCGTGGAACTCCGCCTCGTCCTCGGTCCACAGCGCGATCATCGCGCGCATCCGCTCGTCCAGCAGCCGCCCGCGGGTGCCCGGCTCCGTACCGTGGTTGCGCATCTCCTCGCGGTTCCAGCCCGCGCCGACGCCGAAGGCCACCCGGCCGCCCGAGATCAGGTCGAGCGTGGCGACCTCCTTCGCCGTGATGATCGGATCCCGCTCCACGACCAGCGCGATGCCGGTGCCGAGCAGCAGGTCCCGCGTCACCGCCGCGACCGCCGACAGGGCGACGAACGGGTCGAGCGTGCGGTAGTACTTCCGCGGCAGCTCCCCGCCCGCCGGCAGGGGCGAGACCCGCTCGACCGGGATGTGGGTGTGTTCGGCGACGAACAGCGCGTCGAAGCCGCGCTCCTCCAGGGCCCGCCCGAGCACCGCGGGCGCGATGCCCTCGTCGGTCAGGAACGTCGACACCCCGAACTTCACGGGCGGCCACCTCTCGTCGGGTACGCACCGGGCGTACCGCCGGCTACGGCCACGCACGCTC
>NZ_JACBXC010000066.1 GCF_013870535.1 Streptomyces phytophilus
CGGCCGGCTCGACATGACCCCCTACTTCGGGCCGGGCTGGGTGCCCGGCGCGGAGTACCTCACCGTCGACGTCCACACCCCCGCCGCGGACGGCGGCGGACGCCCCGTCATGGTCTTCGTGCACGGCGGCGGGTTCGTCACCGGATCGAGCCGCGCCGCGCTCTACGACGGCGGCGCGTTCGCCCGCGACGGCGTCGTTCTCGTCACGGTCGACTACGGCCTCGGCATCCCCGGGTTCCTCGACCTGGCCGGTGCCCCCGCGAACCGCGGCCTGCTCGACGTACTCGCCGCCCTCACCTGGGTACGGGACACGGTCGCCGCGTTCGGCGGCGACCCCGGCAACGTCACGCTCTTCGGCCAGTCCGCGGGCGCCACGCTCGTCGGCGCGCTGCTCGCGACACCGCGGGCCCGCGGGCTGTTCCACCGGGCGATCGTCCAAAGCGGCAGCGGCACCGGCGCGTTCACCCCGGAGCAGGCGCAGCGGGTCACCGCCGCGGCGGCCGCCGCGCTGGGCGTCGCACCGACCGCCGAGGCGTTCGCACCGGTCCCGGACGAACGCCTCACGGCGGTCCTGCCGGCACTGGCCGGCCTCGACCTCCGTACGAGCACGGCCCTGGACCCGCTGGCCGGGCTCAGCCCGTTCGCCCCGGTACTCCCGGCCCAGCCCGCCGACAGCCTGGCCGACGGCCCGGCAGCCGGCGTCGACCTGCTCATCGGCACCAACACCGAGGAGGGCAACCTCTACCTCGTACCGCACGGCGCCTTCGCATCCACCACGGCGGCCGACGTCCACGCCCTCGCCACCCGGGTCCACCGGGACCCGGAGGCCGCCCTCGCCGCGCACCGCGCGGCACGCCCGGACGCGACACCGGGCGAACTGCGCTCCGCCGTACTCGGCGAGGCCCTGTTCGCAGCCGGTACGAAGCGGCTGGCGCAGGCCCACGCGCGGATCTCGCACGGCCGCACCCATCTCTACTCGTTCGCACACCGCTCCACGGCCCTGGACGGCCGACTCGGCGCCGCCCACACCGTCGAACTCCCCTTCGTGTTCGACATCGCCGACGCCCCCTGGCTCCACGGCAGCACCCGCCTCCTCGGCCCCACCCCCGCCCCACCGGGACTCGCCGCCCGGATCCACGGCGCGTGGGTCGACTTCGCCACCGCCGGCACCCCGGGCTGGCCCCCGTACGACCCGCGGCAACCGACGGCGGAAATCCTCGGCACCCCTCCGGGATCTCCCCGCTCATGACCGCTGGATGATGGAGAGGTGCGACTCCCCTACGTCTACCGCGTCACCAAGTACGACCCCGCCGACCGCGACGACCACGGCTGCTACACCGGCTCCGAGGACGTCTTCAGCGACCACGGCGAGGTCGAGGCCGCCTACCTCCACGCGATCGCGGCCCTTGCCGGCGACACCGGTGTCGACCACCTGACCGTACGCGAACCGCAGGTCCCCTCGTTCGTGCACTTCGGCGTGGAACCCACGGTGGACGGCTACGGATTGAACGGCCTCTTCCCCGCCGGACCCACCGGATTTCACGACGGGGCGGAGGTACCGCTCGAAACCGCTCTGGAGCTGGTGCGGGCAATGCTGCGTGACAACGGCGCCTGGTGCCGGCTGGAGGCGGACGGCACGTTCGCGGTCCACGTGGGATGGGACCAGTACGTCTACGTCGGCAGCAGCCGGCCCTGCGAAGAGGCACTGGCCAGAACCCGGGCGCTGGGGCTGTTCCCGGAACGCCTGGATGCCTCCCCGTACGACATGGAGGCCGACGAGGACGTCCAGCGTCCCGGCGACGACGACTTCTGGGCCGATCTGCACTGGACCGTCGGGGCCGGCCGCGCCGGACTTCTGGAAGAGATGCATCTCGAAGGCGCCTCACGATGGCACCGCCTCACCCGCGACACCATCGACACGGTCCGCGCGGACCTCGCCCCCCGCGCCCGCCTGGCCGTGTGGCCGGACCTTTCCTCCGACATCGACGGGATCCTCGGCGCCCTGCCCGCCGAAGGTCTCGTCGAAGCCGTCTGGCAGGACAAGGACGGCCGGATCCACAGCGCTGTCGCCGACGAAGACGCCTTCACGGAGTTGACTGCCCGCATCTCCGGCGCCGACGCCGCAGCGCTCCTGCCCGTGTACGCCGACGAGCCGGGCCCCCTGTTCACCGCCGTCCTGCCCGACAGCGACGGAGTGGTACGGGCCCGCTGGCGGACCGACCCGACACCGAGCGACCGGAACTGGGCCTTCCTCAAAACCCTCCACCGAGGCGAGACCGTCACGGGCACGGTCACCTGGATCGCGGACTTCGGCGTCACCTTCGTGGACATCGGCGGCTTCGAAGCGAAGATCAACATTCCGGAGCTGTCATGGCGCCGCGTCGACCACCCTTCGGACGTCGTCTCCGTCGGCCAGGAGATCAACGCCGAAATCCTCGACATCGACCCCGTCCGCGAACGCGTCTCACTGTCCCTCAAGGCCCTGCGGGAGGACCCCCCACGAGGGACGGCTGCACAGCGCCGAACCGGGAGGTGAACGGTGACCAGGTCGGCCTCATCGGCCGGTGACGCAGTTCCCCTGGAACATCCGGCGTGAACAACCACCCGCAGCGATAGCCCGCCAGGAAGCGGATGTTCTCCACCTCCGGCGGCTCGCTCCACACCGCGTACTTCCACCCACGCCACGCCTCCACCTCCTGACCCACGTGAGCGTGAAGGCCACCGCCGGATGGGACAGCCGCCGACGCGGCTTGACGTCCACCACCACCGCCCATCGCCGGTGATCAGGAGGCGTCCGAGGTGTGCTTGCCAACCTTCCCCTCCACACGGCCTTCAGTAGGAACGGCTGAGCCACGATGCCGTGCACCGACGGGTCGAACCGCTGGATGGACACAACCGCCACCGCCGCCCAAGGCCGGTACTCAACGAGTTTCCCGCGCCGCGCCGGCCCGTACGCGTGAGTCCGACTCACGGAAGGCCGGCGCCATGCGGAAACTGATCTACGGCATGAATCTGACCCTGGACGGCTACATCGTCGCGCCCGGCGACGACATCGGCTGGAGCGCGCCGAGCGACGAGCTGTTCCAGTTCTGGTCCGACCAGTTGCAGGCGACAGACCTGACGTTCTATGGGCGCAAGCTGTGGCAGACGATGAGCTCCTACTGGCCGACCGGCGACCAGCAGCCCCACGCCAACCCGGCAGAGATCGAGTTCGCGCGCCGCTGGCGGGACATGTCGAAGGTGGTGTTCTCCTCGACGATCGACAAGGTCGACTGGAACACCCGCCTGGTCTCCGGCGACGCGGTCGCCGAGATCACCCGGCTCAAGGCCGAGGACGGCGGCCCGATGGACATCGGCGGCGCGACGCTCGCCGAGGCGGCCATGCGCGGCACTGAGCAGCTTCCCGCTGCCTCACGGCTGGATGGGTGTTTCCTCTCACCGTCGTGGCATTTCCTCAGCAGACGGGAGCCTCCGTCACCCAAAAAGGGTGTGCGCCTCGACCGGCAAGTCATGTCCCGTCTCATCCGATCTTGCAGGGGCGAGGCCGCTGACCTACGGGGTGACAGGTTCGACCGGGACTCAATGGGGGCAACGACGAGGCGTCGCGAAGACGCATGGGCGGTGCGGTTGGTGCGTCTCGTGGATCATAGCGACGGTGATGCCGCCTGAGCAGGACATTGTCAGGTTGGCGAGACGCTTGACAGCCGGTTTCGCGATCAAGACGGCACTTTCCTGGTCGGAAGCCTCAGCGGTGGACGTGATCAGGAAGAGGGGCGCCGCTGACGGTCCTGAAGCTCACTGCGGGCGGTCGACCAAACGATCTCGAACTCATCGGCCGACAACGACTGCGGGTCGTGCCCTACCCACTCGGAGATGGGTGGTTCTGCGGTCAGACCGTAGACGGCCTCGTACTCAGCTGACCGACCGTCTCTTTGGGCTTCTTGCCACTCGGCCAGCGAGGCAGCGGTCAGAGCCTTGCTTCCAGGCTCCTGCAACTCGACTTGCCGGATCACATAGCCATCGGCGTCCAACTCGAAGTAGAACCAGACGGCGTCCTCGCCCCAGAAGCAGCGAACCTGGGTCGTCACGGGTTCACCGCGTCCAAGGGCTCGTCGTGCCAGC
The DNA here is from genome assembly GCF_013870535.1 of Streptomyces phytophilus. Classification (GTDB taxonomy): domain Bacteria; phylum Actinomycetota; class Actinomycetes; order Streptomycetales; family Streptomycetaceae; genus Streptomyces; species Streptomyces phytophilus. The sequence continues at coordinate 4,123 of NZ_JACBXC010000066.1, forward strand.
GCCAGCCGGCGGTGCCGTCGTCGTGGATGTGCAGCATGAACTCGGCGACCGGGGCACCGTCGGGAAACGTCAGGGTGAGCGCACTGCGGATCTGGATGTAGCAGGCGTCGGCCCGCTCCCAGTCCTCCTGGTCGACAGCCCGCTCTTGCTCACGGAAGAGGGGACGGAACTCTTCAAAACCAGGAAGTATCTCGACATCAGCGTGCATCCAAGGCATATCGGCGCCAGTCACGGTCAGCCGAGCAATCTCCTGGTTGCCGTGGTGGAGCCGCCAGATACTGTCGGTGGTCAGGTTCGGGTTGGTCATGTCTCCCATGATGACGATCGGCACTGACAGGCGGGCAGTGAGATCAGGGTCCTTCCCGATCGTGGCGACTGCCCTCTCATGCAGCGGAGGCTGATGGGGTGCGATGTCGAGTCGCTGTGCCGCTTCGGCAGGCAGTTGGGGATTCTCGCCGGTATGCCGAGGCGAACAGACCGCTGAGAGCGACGGCTTCGGGGTAGGTGGCCAACCCGATCCGGGCGTCGGAGGGACGGTGGGGATCACCAGACGGGTCCTCGCCCAGCACGTCGAGCCGACGGTTCCACCTCTGCCGAAGCGGCTCACCACTGCTCTCGCTGGTGAACCATCTGGTCAGGCGATCGCAGGCGGCGATGGAGGCCAGCGCGGTGGAGGGATACGTGCCTCGGCGGACGATCCGGTGGTGCCGGAGACTGGCTCGCAGGACCTCGGGCAGCCGTGTCAGGTCATGCTGTTCATCGCCGAGGAGCCAGCGGTGGTGACGGTGGCAGACACCTGCTGAGGCTGAGATATGAAGCGGGATTCGAGACGCTACAACAAGTGTAGGGTCTTGCAGTTGCGTCAGAGGCCATCGCTGTGACCTGCGGCTCTCGGATCTGTCTCACCGTGTGTCGGAGTTGATCAGTCTCACAGCAGTGGCGGATCCCCAGGGCTGAGCTCGTCACTCGTCTTCATCGTCAAAGTCGTAGGGCGGGATGGTTCATCACACGCCATCTCGCCCATCTCGTCGGCTTCGAAAACCTTCCCGGGTACGACTGGGCCCGGTCCGCCGCCGCAATCAGTCCACTCCGGGGGCTGTCCCATTGCCTGAGCGCTGACGGTGGCCTTGACCTCGCCCCGGGATAGCGTCCCTCCAGCTCCTTGACCAGGCTCTGCACCCGGCGGGGGGTCTCCCCCGGGCTGACCCCCCGCAGCACGGGAAGTGGCGGCAATTCCTCGCCGTTGGACCAGGACCCCTCGATGACCAGATCGGGACCGATCATCCGGGATCCCCGGTCCCGGGCCTCTTGGGCTGCCCAGTCCGGCGGCGCCGTTCTCGACACCCTCAAGGTCAGGACGTGGCCGGCGTACTGTCGCTCTCGGACGGGCTCGGGAAACGCTGGCCTTGCGCGGCGCGGCTCCAGTAGGTGTCCGCGGCCGATCGGCCACAGCCTGGGGGCGTGGAGCTCGCTGTTGTAGGGCTGGAGGTACGGCCTGCCGGTTTCTGGGTTGATGGTCTTACGGGCCTGCTCGATCCAGCGCTCGTACTTCCGGGAGGGCTGCGCGCGCTCACCCTCGGCTTCCACCAGAGGGAGGTCATAGACCTCCGAGATGGCGCGCTTCGGGGAGAGGCCGAGCTTGAGCGCGTAGTTGTACATCGTGCCGATGGTGGCCGCCCGCAACTGCACGCAGTCCGTCTTCTTCTTGTGCGGCGTGGGAAGGGCCAGGGAGAGCACCCAAATCGAGCTGCCGGGGAGTTCCTTGGCCGCCTCAGCTGCCTTTCTTATGCGCCGGACCAGTTCGGGGTCGTCGGTCGGTCGCCGGGCGTTGCTCCGGGTTTGAGGGGGCGGGACGTCCCGGACAGTGCGCGAGCTCCAGGTCGACCAGTCGATGTCGACCTCTATCGCCCAGCCCGGCCACCCGTAGAGATTCCGCAGGCTGACGCCGGTCTCGGTAAGGTCCATCTCGATCTCACCGAACCCCATCCCGAATGCCATACGGCCACTATCTCGCAAGCCCGCGTTCGGTACCGCCGAGGTCGTCCGGAGAACACCCCCGATTTTGTCGGACAGGATCTCCCGGCGATCGCAACGATGCTCGTGCCATGACCAACAGCAACTCCACCCAGACGCCTCCCGCCCAGCCCCAGCAGCCCTCCCCGACTCCCGCAGACCCGGCTGCCGCGGCCCTGCTCCTGCTCCCTCTCCTGATCCTGCTCTTCGTCCTCGTCATCCTCATCATCGGAGCCGGTCTGCTCTACGTGACGCTCGCGCACCCCTCGCTCGCGACCCCGCTCACAGTCGCGGTCGCCGGCGTGACCCTCGTCGTCACGATCGCAGGTGCGAGCGCCGCCTCCCCTCGCCATCGCCAAGAGGTAGATTCCCGCCGCGCAACCGGTGCGCCCTCTCCGCTGGTTGCGGATGGGCAGTGCAGGCACTTCCCACCGCTATCCGCATGCCGCCCCTACAGTCAGAGCACGGCAGTACGCTCGTTCTCCACGGTGACTGAGGGTGGGTTACGCATGGACGACGGAACTCCAAGCAACTTCAGCAGGCTCCTCAATGGAGACGACCCCATTGAGGAGACCAGCGAAGACTTGCTGCAGCGGGCCGGCCTCGCGGACGCCTTTGCTGCAGAGATCCACAACACACCCGCGAGGTACGGCGCCGTTTTCGCGCTTACAGGAAGGTGGGGGTCCGGCAAGACCTCGTTGCTGAACCTCACGGCCAGCGCACTGGAGGCGGCCGACGACGTACAGGTCGTGAAGTTCAACCCCTGGTTCTTCACTGGTACTGACCAGCTGATGCGGTTCTTCTTCGATGAACTCGCCGGACAGCTGCGGGACGACCGCACGCGAAAGGAGAAATTCAAAACCGCAGGCCGTGCTGTCGCCGAACGTCTGAGCAAGTACTCATCCGCCCTGTCACCTCTGAAGTTCATCCCGGGTGCCAGCACCGTTCTGGAAGGCGCAAGCGCCCTCGCCGAAGGAACTTCCAAGCTATTGGGCGACGAGCAAACGAGCGTCCACCAGCAGCGGGCTGAGCTCACTGAGATCCTCGCGGACCTGCCGGGGCGGATCGTGGTCTTCCTCGATGACATTGACCGCTTGTCGCAACAAGAGATCCGAGACCTCTTCAGGCTGGTGCGTCTAACGGGCTCGTTCCCGAACGTCGTCTACGTGCTGTGCTTCGACCGTAGTGTTGTGGAGGCAGCGCTGACGGATGAAGCTGTTGAAGGATCTGCTTACCTCGAGAAGATCGTGAAGATCTCGATGGAGGTACCGCCACTCCCCACTCAGACCCTCTCTCCGGTTATCTCTTACGGGCTGGCCGAGTCGCTCGAAGGTATCGATGCAGGGCCACTCGACGAAGGACGCTGGCCGGACATCTTTGTGCAGCTCATCCTCCCGATGTTCTCCACTATCCGAGATGTGAAGCGGTACTTGGCCTCGGTTCCCTTGGCAGTCCGCAGCCGCCACGCGGAAGTGAGCTTGGTGGACATCCTTGCGCTTGAGGCCCTTCGTGTCCGCTACCCCGCAGCGTACGACCTACTACCAACCGCTACGGACGTGCTCACGGGAACCCGCTCGATCCACCAGCACAACACGGAACAGACACCACACGAGAAAACCTTCGCGGACGACTTCATCCACCTCTTGGACGGCCATGCGAAGCCGCTCATCCATCTACTGTTCCCTGCTGCTGACAGGCTCTTTGGCGGTTCCAACTATGGTTCGGATTGGATCTCTATCTGGGAGCGGGACCGACGCGTGGCTTGTAGCAACGTGCTTGGCATCTACCTTCACCGGCAACTTCCTGCAGGGCGGGCACCTGTGCGGCACATCGACTTCGTCGCGGGCACGATCGGCGATGAGGCGGCGCTCACCGAGGCGCTGGAGCAGGTACCGGCCCCACTGCTGGACGACGTCCTCAAGCGTCTTGTCCCTCATCTTCGCGATGTCTCCGAGAACCAGGTGCTGCCCTCGGCTACGGCACTGATGCGTCAGCTGCCGCGTATCCATCTGGGGCCGACCGGGATGTACACACCAAGAGGTGAGTGGGCTGTCCTGGGCCCCGTGAAGTCCCTGCTCAGCACACTCAATGGAGAATCTGCCGACCAGGCTGCTACCAGTCTCTTCCACAGCATCACGAGCCTTTACGGGAAGGTTTTCCTGCTTGACCTCGTCGGAGGCGGCTCGAACGGGCAGGCACTGGTCTCGGAGGAAGCTGAGCGCGCCCTGAGGCAGGAACTCTTCGCTCAGCTCTGCGCAGCCGGCACTGAGGATCTTGCGCGCGAAAAGATGCTGCTTCGGACGGTAGTCGTGGCAACGATCAACAGAGACGGTCCTTCAGCCGCGGAGTGGATCGCTGATCCCCAGGTCGTCGCGCGCTTGATGGAGAGCGCAGTAACGTCAGCGCACAGCCAGACTATGGGCAGCGTGGCGGTGAGAACGGAAGGTCGGCTGGCGTGGGACTCGCTCGTGAGCGTCTTCGATGGGGAAGCAGGTCTAGCTGAGGCCGTCGTTTCCCTTCGCCGTTCCCTCGACGAGCGGGCGATTGAATCGACCGAGGAACTGATCACCGCTCTAGCGCTCTACGAGAAGTACTCGGGAGGATGGCGCCCTGAGTTCTGACCAAGCGCCGTACCGCTCGCCGCGTCTATAGCCGGATCCCTGGCTGTTTGGTCAGCCAGTTGCTACGCATCGCGTTGAAATTTCCGAATCGCCCTCAACATATTCCTCCCCAAAGGGGTCAGTGTCATCGGTCGTCCCCGTTCGGCTCTGACCAACAGCGGTCCGGCAAGCTCCCGTTCGATCCGGTTGATCTGCGCGACGAGGGTGAAGTTGTTCAGACCGAGGCCGCTCGCCGCCGCGCTGAGGCTGGTGTAGGCGGATGCCGCCGCGAATCGGTTCAGGCGCTCGTTGACCCCTTGACCGCTGAGTGCCGGCCGAAGAATGCGCGGCGCTCGATCGGCCTGGTCGGCAGCGCGAAGTGGCTGGCTGTGACTGGCTCCTCCGCGTGATCACCCACCCCGACGCCAGAGAACTGACGACCTGATGGCAACACGGTCAGCGCAGAGCACCCACACATTGGGGAAGACCGGCGATCTCACCCTCGAACGAGTGAACTTCGCCGCGCTCCTCTTACAGATCTCAGCGGGGTGGCGTATCCGCCACCACCCCGCGAAGATCCACGAGATTCCGCCACGGGTCGCGAGACCCTACAACGTCCGTCAGGTCTGGGCCATGTCGACGAAGCGGGAGTAGTGGCCCTGGAAGGCCACCGTGATCGTCGCCGTCGGGCCGTTGCGGTGCTTGGCGACGATCAGGTCCGCTTCGCCGGCGCGGGGCGACTCCTTCTCGTACGCGTCCTCGCGGTGCAACAAGATGACCATGTCTGCGTCTTGCTCGATCGATCCCGACTCGCGTAGGTCGGAGACCATCGGCTTCTTGTCCGTGCGCTGTTCGGGGCCGCGGTTGAGCTGGGAGAGGGCGATCACCGGGACCTCCAGCTCCTTGGCCAGCAGCTTGAGGTTCCGGGACATCTCCGAGACCTCCTGCTGGCGGCTCTCCGGGCGGCGCGAGCCGCCCGTCTGCATGAGCTGGAGGTAGTCGATGACGATCATCTGCAGGTCGTTGCGCTGCTTCAGACGGCGGCACTTGGCGCGGATCTCCATCATCGACAGGTTCGGCGAGTCGTCGATGTAGAGCGGGGCTCCCGTCACCTCCGGCATCCGGCGGGCGAGGCGGGTCCAGTCGTCGTCGGTCATGCTGCCGGAGCGCATGTGGTGCAGCGCCACGCGGGCCTCCGCGGAGAGCAGCCGCATCGCGATCTCGTTGCGGCCCATCTCCAGGGAGAAGATGACGCTGGGCAGGTTGCTCTTGATCGAGCAGGCGCGGGCGAAGTCGAGGGCGAGTGTGCTGTTGTGCGTCGGCACCATCGACCGGGAGGCCAGGTACAGGTGGTCGGGGTGCTCGACCTGTACGCAGCGGACCGGGACGCTCGGCACCTCGCGGACGTCGGTGACGAAGCGCCGTGCCGGCCTGCGGGTGCCGGTCTGCCGCTTTGACGCGTGGGTGTGGCGCTTGCGCTCCAGCCGGAAGACGTCGTCCGCGGTGGTGAAGTTGACGATGTGGACGGTGGAGGTACGGTCCGGGTGGCCCGCGGCCGGCTTGGTCGTCGTGCCGCAGCGGTGGCCGAGGCTTGTCACCAGCTCGCGGAAGCCCTCGGCGAGCGCCCCGTTGGCGGCCGTGAACCGGATCGAGCCGGTGCTGGTGACCTTGCCGCCGCTGTCGAGGAGCCCGGCGAGGAGTTCCCTGCGCTGCTCGGCCGAGCCGCGCAGGTAGTCCTGGGGGATGTGCTTGTCGCCCGGAAGGCCGTTCTCGCGCGGGGCGAAGGTGAGCATCTCCGGGTCCGCCGTCGTGATGCCGGCCCCGTCGCTCGTGCCGGCGCCGAGCCAGGCGCCGAGCGCGTACGGGGGGACGGGGAGGGCGCGCGGGGGGAGGGTGAGGGGGGCGGTGGCGGAGACCGAGTGGTTGAGGCGGTCGTCCGCGAGGTTCGTGCAGCGCAGGGTCTCCGCGATCTCCTTGGTCGTCCGCACCGCGGCCGGGGTGGTCCCGGAGCGGCGGGAGGCCCTGGTGTCCGTCAGCCACTGGTGATCGGCGTCGGCGACGATCGTGGTGCCGTCGTCGAAGGCGACCTCGTAGCACGGGCGGCCGGTCATGACCTCCGTGGCGGCCACCACGCGGGTCGGGGAGCCGTCGGCGGCGAGCAGGAAGTCGCCGGTGCGGACCTCTCCCATCGTCGTCCACCCCGAGGGTGTGGGCAGCGGGGTGTCGAGGGCGAGGGCCTTGCCCATGGCGGGGCGGGCGGCGACGACGATCATCTGGCCGGGGTGGAGGCCGTTCGTCAGGGAGTCGAGGTCGGTGAAGCCCGTGGGGACGCCGGACATCTGGCCGCTGCGGGAGCCGATGGCCTCGATCTCGTCGAGGGCGCCCTCCATGATCTCGCCGAGGGGGAGGTAGTCCTCCGCGGTGCGCTGTTCTGTGACGGCGTAGATCTCGGCCTGGGCGGAGTTGACGATCTCGTCGACCTCGCCGTCGGCGGCGTATCCCATCTGGGTGATGCGCGTGCCCGCCTCGACCAGGCGGCGCAGGATGGCGCGCTGGTGGACGATCTCGGCGTAGTACTCCGCGTTGGCGGCGGTGGGGACGGACTGGACGAGGGTGTGCAGGTACGACGCGCCGCCCACGCGGGCGAGTTCGCCGCGCTTGGTCAGCTCGGCGGAGACGGTGATGGGGTCGGCGGGCTCGCCGCGGGCGTAGAGGTCGAGGATCGCGGTGTAGACCGTCTCGTGTGCCGGGCGGTAGAAGTCGTGGCCCTTGAGGACCTCGACGACGTCGGCGATGGCGTCCTTGGACAGCAGCATGCCGCCGAGGACGGACTGCTCGGCGTCCAGGTCCTGCGGGGGTACGCGCTCGAAGGCGGCGGGGGCGCCGGGGCCCCAGGGGTCTTCGGGGGCGGACCGGTCCGCCTCGCGGCGCAGTGGACGGACGTCCCCGGGCATGGTGTCCACGTAGTCCCGGTGCTCGGACACAGCTGCCCCACCTCCTCCCACCCGCCTCTCGGCGGACCTCTCAGGGCGCCCCTCCTTCTTACGGCACGCCGCTGACAATTCGTCCACGGCGTTCCGGTTACGGCGCGTCGGTCCGCCCCCCGGACCGCGGGGCGGCGGCGCCGGTGTCGGCAGGGGGGAGGGTCCACCGTAGGTCCGCGGCGGGCTCTCGCCAATTGCGCTATCCACAGGGGGTGTGGAAAGCGCCCGCCAACCTGTGGATTACTTGGGGAAAGCTGTGTACGAGCCGGGGGACAGTGCTGTGGACAAGCACACTATCGCTCCGCGATCACCCGTTTGACCTGCTGATTCTTCGTCCACCTCCGGTGGAGGAGAAAAACTTTCCCCTCCGGGCCGAGGTCGGGGCGCAAGCCGCGCGCACTCACCCCGTACACGTCACACTGTAAGTGTCCTCGGTCTGTTGTGTCTGTTACCTGTGGACTATTAGATTTGCTGCATGCACGACGTTCCCGCGCCCGCCGCCCCCGACCAGGGCACACCCGGCGAGCAGCGGCGCCGCACCCGGCGGCGGCACGACCGCGAGATCGTCGCCCTCGCCGTCCCCGCCTTCGGCGCCCTCGTCGCCGAGCCGCTCTTCGTGCTCGCCGACAGCGCCATCGTCGGCCACCTCGGCACCCCGCAGCTCGCCGGGCTCGGCGTCGCCGCCGCCCTCCTCACCACCGCCGTGAGCGTCTTCGTCTTCCTCGCCTACGCCACGACCGCCGCCGTCGCCCGCCGCGTCGGCGCCGGCGACCTGCGCTCCGCGATCCGGCAGGGCGTCGACGGCATCTGGCTCGCCGCGCTGCTCGGTGCGGCGCTCGTCGCCGTCACCGTCCCCACGGCGCCCGGCCTCGTCGGCCTCTTCGGCGCCTCCGACACCGCCGCGCCGTACGCCGTCACGTATCTGCGCGTCAGCGCCTTCGGCATCCCCGCCATGCTCGTGGTCTTCGCGGCCACCGGCGTGCTGCGCGGCCTCCAGGACACCCGCACCCCGCTGTACGTCGCCATCGGCGGCTTCACCGCCAACGCCGTGCTGAACGTCGCCCTCGTCTACGGCGCCGGCCTCGGCATCGCCGGCTCCGCCTGGGGCACCGCGCTCGCGCAGTGGG
>NZ_JACBXC010000660.1 GCF_013870535.1 Streptomyces phytophilus
GGCGCCCGCGAGGGGCCGGGTAAGGTCGGATTCCCCCGAGTCAGCAACGCACCGCCAGGAGCCGTACATGAGCCAGCGCACGCTCGTCCTCCTCAAGCCCGACGCGGTACGCCGCGGGCTGGTCGGCGAGATCATCGGCCGGATCGAGCGGAAGGCCGACTGGTCGATCGCCGCGCTTGAGCTGCGCACCCTCGACCGCTCCACGCTGGAGCAGCACTACGCCGAGCACGTGGGCCGGCCGTTCTACGAGCCGTTGATGGAGTTCATGGCCTCCGGACCGGTCGTCGCGCTGGTGGTCGAGGGCGAGCGGGTCATCGAGGGAGTCCGCACGCTGTCCGGGCCCACCGACCCGATCGCCGCCGCGCCCGGCAGCATCCGTGGGGACTTCGGCACCATCGTCCGCGAGAACCTCGTGCACGCCTCCGACTCCGAGGAATCCGCCGCGCGCGAGCTGAAACTGTTCTTCCCGGAGCTCGCCTGACGTCCGCGCAGGTCGGCAGCGGACCCGGCCACCGAAGAGGCGACCGGATCTTTCGGTCGCCTCTTGGCATGTGCAAGCGAAAAGGGGGAAAGGGCAACCGACACGGTGCCGTATTGACTGCGACACCCTCGCTCCCTCCGCGACCTCGCGAGACTACGATGGCCCCCACGGGCCGTAGCGCGCGTCGCCCTGCTGCCGACCCCCGTCCGCCATCACCTTGGAAGGCCAGACGTATCCCATGGCGAATAGCATGTCTTTCATCGGCCGTGACATGGCCGTCGACCTTGGGACCGCCAACACGCTGGTGTACGTCAGAGGCCGGGGCATCGTCCTGAACGAGCCGTCGGTCGTGGCCATCAACACCAACACCGGCGGGATCCTCGCGGTCGGCGCCGAGGCGAAGAAGATGATCGGCCGCACCCCGGGCAACATCGTCGCGGTGCGCCCGCTCAAGGACGGCGTCATCGCCGACTTCGAGATCACCGAGCGCATGCTGCGCTACTTCATCCTGAAGATCCACAAGCGCCGCTACCTCGCCCGCCCGCGCGTCGTGGTCTGCGTCCCCTCGGGCATCACGGGAGTCGAGCGCCGCGCGGTCATCGAGGCGTCGACCCAGGCGGGCGCGCGCCAGGTGCACATCATCGAGGAGCCCATGGCGGCGGCGATCGGCTCCGGGCTCCCGGTGCACGAGGCGACGGGCAACATGGTCGTGGACATCGGCGGCGGCACCACCGAGGTCGCGGTGATCTCCCTCGGCGGCATCGTCACGGCGCAGTCCATCCGGGTCGCCGGGGACGAGCTGGACAACGCGATCATCCAGCACATCAAGAAGGAGTACAGCCTCCTGCTCGGCGAGCGCACCGCCGAGATGATCAAGATCACCATCGGCTCCGCGTACGACACCGACCGCGACGAGCACACCGAGATCCGCGGCCGCGACCTGGTCAGCGGGCTGCCGAAGACGGTCGTGATCTCCTCCGCCGAGGTGCGCAAGGCCATGGAGGAGCCGCTCAACGCGATCGTCGACGCGGTCAAGACGACGCTCGACAAGTGCCCGCCGGAGCTGTCCGGCGACATCATGGACCGCGGCATCGTGCTCACCGGGGGCGGCGCGCTGCTGGCCGGCCTCGACGAGCGGCTGCGGCACGAGACGGGGATGCCGATCCACCTCGCCGAGGAGCCGCTCGACTCCGTCGCGCTCGGCTCCGGCAAGTGCGTCGAGGAGTTCGAGGCGCTGCAGCAGGTACTGGACGCGCAGCCCCGCCGCTAGGCCAAGTCCGCACCCCACCGCCGGGACACCCAGGAAGGCGCTTCGGAAGCACGTGAGGGACACACGAGAGAGCCGGGTCCTGCTCCTGCTGCTCATCACCATCTCGTTCGCGCTGATCACGGTCGACATCCGGGGCGGGAACGACTCTCCCCTGGACGCCACGAAGCGGGGAGCCGCGGCGGCGCTGGGGCCGGTCGAGAACGGCGTCGCCAGTGTGGTCGATCCGGTGGGCAACGCGATCGAGGCGGTCCGCGAGTCGGGTGACCGGCACGACCGGATCGCCGAGTTGCAGCGGCAGAACGCCGAGCTGAAGCAGCGGCTGGGCAGCGACGACCGCAACCGCGCCCGCGCCGCGGAGCTGGACAAGATCCTCGGCAACGCGGGCGCGGGCCGGTACGGCATCAAGGGCGCCCAGGTCATCGCCATAGGAGCGGCCCAGGGCCTGTCCTGGACCGTGACCATCGACGCCGGCACCCGCGACGGCCTGGAGCGGGACATGACCGTACTCAACGGCGACGGGCTCGTCGGCCGCGTCACCACCGTCGGCCCGTCCACGGCCACGGTGCTGCTCGCCAACGACCCGGAGTTCACGGTCGGCACCCGGCTGGAGAAGACCAGCGAGCTGGGCTTCGCCACCGGCCAGGGCGACCGGCCCATGAAGGTGGAACTGCTCAACGGCAAGCTGAAGGTGGAGAAGGGCGACCGGCTGGTGACCTTCGGCTCCCACGGCTCGCGGCCGTTCGTGCCGGGTGTGCCGATAGGGGTCGTCTCGTCGGTCGAGCCGGTCGGCGACGTCACGCGCACCGTGTACGTCGAGCCGTACGCCTCGTTCACCCGGCTCGACATCGTCGGCGTCGTCGTCCAGCCGCCCCGCGACGACCCGCGCGACGCGGTGCTGCCGCCCGCGCCGAAGGCCACGCCGACGCCCACCGTCACCGTCACCGTCCCCCCGGGCGGCGAGGGCGCGGAGGGCGCGGAAGGCGCCGCGGGCGGCGAAGCGGAGGGCGAGGCCGACGCCGGCGCGGGTGCCGACGCCGGAGCCGGGGATCCCGCCGCAGAGGACCCCGCAGCCGGAGAGGACGGGAACTGACCGCATGAGGCACGTCAACCGCGTCCTGCTCTGCGCCTCGCTGCTGGTGACCGCTCTCGTCTTCCAGGTCACCGTGCTCGCCCGGCTCCATCTGCCCGGCGCCGTACCGGATCTGACGCTCCTGGTCGTCCTCGCCCTCGCGATGGTCTACGGCCACGTCGGCGGCGCCCTCGTCGGCTTCACCGCCGGCCTGCTCGCCGACATCGCGCCGCCCGCCGACCATGCCGTCGGCCGCTACGCGCTCGTCCTCGCCGTCATCGGCTACCTCGCCGGGCTCGTCAAACCCGAGTCCGGCCAGGTGCGTACCGCCGCGGGCCCGATGATGGTCGTCGGCTGCGCCGCCGTCGGCTCCACCCTGCTGTACGCGGGCGTCGGCGCCCTCGTCGGCGAGGGCTCGGTGCGCGGCGTGGGCCTGGGCAGCCTGGTCTTCACCGCCGCGATCTACGACCTGCTGCTCGCGCCGTTCACCGTGCCGCTGGTGATGGCGCTGGCCCGCAAGGCCGACCGCGACACGACCGCCGAGGCCG
>NZ_JACBXC010000661.1 GCF_013870535.1 Streptomyces phytophilus
CAACCGCGACGGCATCGTGGACCGGCTGCGCGGCCTGGTGGAGTCCGGCCTCGCCACGCTGCGCGCCGCGCAGCGGCTGTCGCGGCTGCCGGAAGGGCTGGGGGAGTGGTCCGGGCAGGAGTTCCTGCGCATCCGCTTCGAGGACCCCGACCAGGCGACCCTGGCCGAGCGCCTGGGCGAGGTCATCGACGAGGCCACCCGCGCGGCCGTACGCAAGAACAGCGACCTGCGCCGCGACGGCACGACCCTGCTGCTGCGCGGCGTGGACGCCGCGATGCAGCCCAGGGGCGTGGCGGTGGAGATCCTCAAGCCGGACGCGGTGCTGCGCGCCGAGCGGGTGCCGGTCGGGCAGATGGGCGACGTGTTCTCCGGCGGCCAGCTGCTCACCGCCGCCATCGCGCTGTACTGCACGATGGCGGCCCTCAGGGGCAACGACCGCGGGGACGACCGGCACCACCACGCGGGCACGCTCTTCCTCGACAACCCCATCGGCCGCGCCAACGCCACGTATCTGCTGGAGCTGCAACGCGCCGTCGCCGACGCCCTCGGGGTGCAGCTCCTCTACACCACGGGCCTGTTCGACACCACGGCGCTGGCGGAGTTCCCCCTCGTGATCCGGCTGCGCAACGACGCGGACCTGCGGGCCGGGCTGAAGTACATCACCGTCGAGGAACACCTGCGCCCCGGGCTGCCGGCCCAGCGGGAGGGGGAGGAGCCGTCGGTCGGCGAGGTGACGGCGACCCGCATCTTCCGCCGCCCGCCGGCGGCGGCGCCGTAGGGACCCGGCGCGGGGACCGGTCCCGGTACGGCGCCGCTACCGTGCCAGCATGCCACCAATCGACGTTGACCGGCGCCCCCGGCGGCGGCGCCCCCGCGGCTCCGCCGCACTCGCGCTCGTCGCTGCCCTGGGCCTGCTGGGCGGCGGATGTTCGAGCGACGGGGAAGCCCCGGCGAAGGCGTCCCCGAAGCCCGCTTCCTCGTCCGCGACCGCCGCCCCGGCCACCACCGAGGCCGCGGACGCGAAGCCGGCCACCTACCCCCTCGCCCACCTGCGGTCGCGGCCGTGCCTCGCCCTCGACGAGCGCGACGTCGCCGCCCTCGGCATCAGCGGCCCGGGCGAACGCAGCTCCAGCAAGAACGGGGCCGCGTGCGACTGGCTGCTCGACGGCCAGAACGTCGGCCTCGATCTGGACGTGCCGCAGTCCTACGCGAAGACCATGACCAAGGACGGGCGCGTCACGCAGGTGCCGGTAGGGAAGCACATGGCGGTGCAGGCGGAGTTCCAGGGGATCTGCTTCATCTTCGTCGCGGTGGAGGACATCGAGCGCCTGGTCGGCACCACGACCATCCCGGAGCCCGGCGCCTCGCAGGACGGCACGTGCCCCGCCGGGGCCGCGGTCGCCGCCGCTGCCCTGACCCACATCCGCTGACGCGCCCCGCCGCTACGCCCCCGGCCCCCCGGACAGCGCCTCGACCACCTCGGGCTTGTCCCGGTACCGCGTGCGCAGCAGCTCCTCGATCCGGTCCCGCAGCCGGCAGGTCTCGTCCAGGTGGCCGCCGTCGCGGTGCAGGTCGCGGTCGATGCGCAGCAGCTCGGGGCCGTCCGCCTCCACGACGAAGCTGCGCAGCTCCGCCAGGTCCAGCCGGCGGTTGAACTCCCGTACCGCGTCGCGCCACTTGTGCAGCAGCGCCACCAGCTCCTGATGATCCCGACCGGCCAGCACGCCGGAGACCAGCGTCGCGTCCGTCGCCGACAGCACCGGCCGCGGGAAGACCCGGTGCACCGGGCGGGCCGGGTCGAGCGCCGCGAACCGCGGATCGGCCAGGATCGCGGTGTTCTTCACCAACTCCTCGGCGAGCGCGCGCAGCGTCTGCTTCTCCCGCTCCCGGGCCGCCGCCCGCCGCTCCGCGATCACCCCGCTCATCGCCGCGAGGATCGCCGGCACCTGGATCGCCGGCTCCCACCGGCCGCCGTCCGAGGCACGCACCAGCCAGGCGACGCACAGCCCGAGGGCGACGACGAGCGCGGTGGCGGTGAACACCCCGTAGAACGCGCTCCGCGACGGACGCACCATGCCCCGCGCGCCCGGCTCAGCCGAACGGGTTGGGGGCCGGGACCTCCGCCGGTGGCTCCTCCGCGGCCACCGCCGCGGCGGAGCGCAGCAGCACCAGGTCCATGCCGAAGCCCGTCTCGCCGAACCCGGAGTGCAGCCCGGAGCTGGTCCGGGTCACCTCCGCGGCACCGGCGTCGGCGAGCAGCTTGTCGAGGCCCTCCGCCGCGTACTTGCGGGTGGTCAGCAGGCGGATGGTGTCCCCGTCGGGGAACTCGACGCCGCTGCGGTCGGGCAGGGTGAGGAGGAGCTGCTCGCCGGTGCGGTTGCGGTAGAGGACCTTGACCTTCAGCGCCCGGTCGTCCTCGACCGACGGCTCGTACTCGACGCTGGTCATGTCGATGTGCAGGTCGGTGTACTCCATGACGGCGCTGGTGACGAACTCGGCGAAGCGCGGGCTCGACCGGTACTCGCGGGCCGCGGCGTGCGCGGCGTCCTCGTCCAGCGCGGCGGAGCGGGCGACCTCCAGCAGGAACCGGTCCTGCGGCCGCAGCAGGCTGCCGGTCAGCATCGTCAGCAGCCCCGTGTCGTCGGTGAAGTTCGCCAGCGTGTTGCCCAGCAGCGAGTAGAGCACCGGCTCGTCGCCGACGAGGCTCTCCACCAGCCGGCGCAGCCCGCGGACGCCGCGTACGTTCGCGAAGTCGAGCTGCACCGGCACGACCCCGCCCATCGGCAGGTCGAGATGGCGCAGCGCCTCCCGCTGGCCCAGCCGCAGCATCTCCGGGCTGACGTCCACGGGGACGTACGTCAGCGCCTCGGGCTCGCGGCCGCGGAGCAGCCGCTCCAGGATCGTCTGGTCCTTCTGCCCGGTGCCGGTGCCCAGGCTCACGTAGTGGCGGGGCGTGCCGTCCAGGTCGCCGGCGATCTGCCGCCAGCGCTGCGCGAAGGACTCGATGCTCTCCCGCATCACCGGGTAGTACAGGTCGGAACAGGCGTGCACCCAGGCCATCGTCGACGCCACGCCCCAGTACGAGAACCCGGACGCGATGTACTTCCCGTCGCCCGTCTCGGAGTACGGCTCGCGCAGCGCGCTGCTCATCTGCGAGAACTTCTGCGACTGATCCTCGCCGACCATGCAGAGGGACCAGGGGGAGTCCCACTGGGAGAGTGCGGACTCAAGGCGGTGAAGCCCCCTGCTGCCTGTGGTCATACGAAACGGCCGCCCTATGGAGAAGTCCGACTGCTGCTGGTTGAACCGTAGTTGGCGGTTGCACCGACAACAAGCCGAAACTGCGCCGACCGCCCGGGCAGCCG
>NZ_JACBXC010000662.1 GCF_013870535.1 Streptomyces phytophilus
CGGGCCGCGCTGCTGGAGGCGGCGACGGGCGTCGCGGCCGGGGTGTGTACCCAGGGCAGGCAGCCCGGCGAGGTCTTCGGGCCGGTCGGGAGCCAGCCAAACCGGAAAGGCCGAGCCCTCTCGGCCGGGACGGCGTGCCAGTCGAGAGGGCCATCGAAGGTGCGGCGGTGTGCTTCCCGGGCCGCGTCACGCGGTCGTGACGTCAGGGAATCACCCGCGGTTCACTCCGGACGGAATGCACCGCCGGCGGCCTCGGCCACGAATGCGGCCCACGAGTCGGGGGCGAAGTCCAGGACGGGACCGTCCGGGACCTTGGAGTCGCGCACCGAGACGAGCGCGGGAGCGGTCGAACGCACCTCGATGCACTCGCCGTTGCCCGCGGAATAGGTCGATTTGGTCCAGGCGCCGGTGGCGCCGAGTTCGATTGCCATGTTCTCTCCGGTTGGTGAAGGACTCAACTTCTTCCCTGTCCGTTCCAGGCCGGAGTGTTGTCGACGCCCCGGCCCGACGCCGAGACGCTACCGCCGAACAACCCAACGGTCAGGGAGCTTTCACTCAACCGGATGGCGAAAGGCTGCTGCTCTTCCGGTGCGTCCCGGTACGGGTGTACCGTGCCTCCGTTTCGGGATACCCGGCCCTGCGCGCGAATATCAGCGGGCGTACTTCTTCGCCGCATCCACGATGAATTTCCTGGTCTGCTCGGCATTGAGTGCCTGTGCCCGCAAATGTTCGTACATCATGCTGTAGTTGTGGACGTCGTCGCTCTTCTCCAGATAGAGATCGCTGGTGACACCCTCCAGATAGATCACGCTGGAGTCGGATTCCTCGGGGAACTCCAGGATCGCGTACTGCCCCGTCACGCCCGGGTGCGCGCCCGTCTCGAACGGCAGCACCTGCACGGTGACGTGCGGCAGCTCCGACGCCTCGACGAGGTGGTCCAGCTGCTCCCGCATGATCTGCTCGTTGCCCACCACGCGCCGCAGCGCGGCCTCGTCGAACACCGCCCACAGCCGCAGCGGCTGCTCCGTCTCCCTTATCCGGTCCTGCCGCCGCATCCGCACGTTCACCCGCTTCTCGACGTCCGCCGCCGTCACCTCCGGCGAACTGCCGGCGATGACGGCCTCCGCGTACGCGCGCGTCTGCAGCAGTCCCGGCACGACGAGCGACTGGTAGATGCGCAGCGAGGCGGCGGCCGTCTCCAGGCCGATGTAGACGCTGTACGGCACGTCCCCGAAAGCGTTCCACCAGCCCTGCTGGCGGGACTCCTTCGCCATCTGCATCAGCGAGCCGACGATCCGCTCGTCGTCCACCTCGTACACCCCGCACAGGTCGCGTACGTCGCGCTGGCTGATGCTGCGCCGGCCGTTCTCCAGCCTGCTGATCTTCGACTGCGAGACCAGCAGCCGGTCCGCGACCTGTTCCGCGGTCATGTTCTTCTGCTCGCGCAGCCTGCGCAGCTCCTGGCCGAGGCGGCGCCGCCTGACCGTGGGATTGACGTTGGACGCCAAGGGAGTTGCACCTCCGGGTGCGTAATCCGCGTACGGACGTATCTCATTACTGGGTGCAGCCTGCCACCGACGGAGTGTGCGCCGCTGCGATCGTCGCGAAATGGCCGCAGCGGGCAAAGGTTTGGCCCACAATGTGCGCCGCACGGGTCCGGGTACGCCTCTTGTGGTCACGGGAAGTGGCCGCGCGGTACGGCTAGGTGGTCGCCGGAACGCACGGCAGGGCCCTGTCCGGTCGAGGCCACTCGACGGACAGGGCCCTGCACTGTGCGGCTCCCGTTCCCGGCCCGGCGCACCGGCGGGCGACGCCTGGCCCGTACGCGAACGATCACGTACGGGCTCGGCGCTGCTCGCGGCCGCCGGGCGGGCTCAGCGCACCGCGGCCGTCCGGATCATCCCCGCGCGGCGGGACCCCGCGGGAACTCCGGCAGGCTGCGCGACAGCCGGCGGACGAGCCGCGGGACGGCTGCCTCCGGGAGTGCGCCGCGGCTGAGCGGTGACGCCGTTCTGCACATCCATCACGGCGTGCGCCACCAGACCGCCCATCGGGTCGTGCCTGATCAGATCCCGGAGCCGGGAGCGCGCGGAGCGCCCCTCGTTCCCGGGGTAGAGATGCTTGCCGAGCCCGACCGCGTGGGCCAGGGCGGCAAGCGCCGCGGTCCGCGGGTCCGGCGGGACGCCGGTGCGGATCGCGCTGTCCAGCCGGGCACGTATCTCCCGGCTGATGGCGGTGTCGGTTGCCTGATATCGAGTGGTCGGTAGGACCCCGCACATGTGGCTCTCCACGGCATGCACCATGCCGCAGCGCTCCAGATGAGCGAGATACGTCTGGCGCAACCCCAGACGTGGCCCACCTATCCAGTTCACCGCGCGCACGGGACTGCCCCGGCGACGCAGCAACTCCAGTGCTGTGTCCAAAGTGGGGTCCCCGGTCGGACGCGGAAGTATCACGGCGATACGATCCCCGTCCGGGGCTATTCGCCCGGCCAGAGCGAGCTCGACGAGCTGTGCTCCTGCCAGGCCGAGGTCGAGCGACTGCGGCTGCGCAGTGGTACCCGTGGCCGGGTCCAGTGCCAGCAGCAGAAGCTCCTCCGGAAGTGTTCTGCGGCTCCTGCCCATCCATGCCTCCCCGCGTGGATGAATGACAGGGTGACGCCTCTCACATTGGTCTGTCGAGAGTGCGTGGGTGCTTTGATCGGGAACCTGTAGGTATGTCGTTCTCGTCTCCCAGGTGCGGGCGAGAGACGGCTGCGTCCCCGTAGGGTGGGTGGCCACGCCATGGTTGACGCGGTTGTGCGGTTGTGACGCAGGAGGAGGAAGTCGGTGGCGGTCGAGTCCCCCGGGAGGTCCGAGGAGCAGCAACCGTCGGGGTCGGCGACCGTGGACGAACGCGAGCCGCGCGACGCGCGTGACCCGGACGGCGAACGTGACCCACGCCTGGCGTTCACGTCCCCCACCGACAACGCCCCCGCCGCCGCGCCGGTTCCCACCCAGTCCGACGCCGACCCGGCGGAGCGAACTGCGCCTGGGGCGGCGGTGGATGACGACGACGCGGAGCCCGCCGAGGGCGGCGGGGCCGGGACGGGTTCCCGCCCGAAGCGCAAGTCCGCGGAGGCGGACGGCAAGGCGCCCGGGGCGGACGCGCGGAAGGCTTCGGGATCGAAGGCCAAGGCGGCGCCGGCAGCGAAGACCGGCAAGGCGGGCAACCCCGCGGATGAGGACGGCACGGCAGAGAGCACGGCCGGATCCCGCCCGGAGACCGGGGGGACGACGACGGAACCGGCCGCTGCGAAGGCGGCGCGGCCGCGCCCGAAGCGCAAGCCCGCGGACGGGGACGGCAAGACGCCCGGGGCGAAGGAC
>NZ_JACBXC010000663.1 GCF_013870535.1 Streptomyces phytophilus
TACGCGGGCGATCCGGGTGGTCCGGGCGACGCAGTCCTGCGGGCGCGGGTGGGGGTGTGGCGTACGGGGTTCGCGATCCTCACGGGGGACGGGACGGAGCGTACGGCGCGGATCGCAGCGGCGGTCGGGGCGTACGAAGGGAGCCACGCGCAGCGGGACGCCCGCAGTGACGCGGAGGGCGACGCGGCACCGTCCGGCTGGCGGGGCCCGGCGTGGGCGGGGTGGTTCCTGGGGCACACGCTGTGCGGCACGGGGAGCATGGCCGAGGGCGAGGACTTGACGGGCCGGGCCCTCGCCGCCTTCCGGGAGCAGGGCGACGGGTGGGGCGAGGCGGCGGCTCTCGGGGACCGGGCGGTGCAGCGGCTGCTGAAGGGCGACCTGGCCGCGGCGGCGGGGGCGGCGGAGCGCAGCGCGGCATTGTTCGAGGGCATGGGCGACGCGTGTTCCCGGGTGTGGACGGTGTACCCGCTGGCCTCGCTCGCGGAGATCCACGGCGACTACGCCCGCGCAACGGAGCTGTGGCGCAACGGACTCGACGTCGCCCGCCGCTTCGGCGCGTCACCCCAGGCGGTCGACCTGCTCGCGGGCCTGGGCCGGGCCGCGCTGCTCGCGGACGACCTGGCGGCGTCGTACGAGCACCACGAGGGAGCGCGGCGCGCGGCGACCGACATCGGCTTCCGCGCCGGTGAGATCAACGCCCGCCTCGGCCTGGCGCTCACGGCCCGCCGGGACGGCCGGCTGGACGCGGCGGAGTCGCATCTGCGCGCCGTGCTCGACTGGCACCGCGAGGTCGGCCTGAACGGCGCCAACGCGCTGGTCCTCGCCGAGCTGGGCTTCGTGGCCGAGCTGCGCGGCGACGCGGCGGCGGCCCGCGGCCTCCAGCAGGAGGGCTACGACACGGCTCTGACGACGGGCGACCCCCGCGCGCTGGCCCTGTCCCTGGAGGGGCTGTCCGCGGCCCGCACCCTGGCGGGCACCCCGGCGGCACTGCGGGAGGCGGCCCTGCTCCTGGGCGCCGCGGCGGCGGCCCGCCGCGCCGCCGGCGCGCCGCTGCCCCCGGCGGAACGGGGCGATGTGAACCGGACGACGGACCGGATCCGCGCGGGCCTGGGAACGGCGGAGGCCGAGGAGGCGCTACGGCGCGGGGAGGAGCTGACGCCGCAGGAGGCGGTGGCGGCGGGGCGGGTCGAATCGGGCGGCTGAGGCTGTGACCTCGCAGGTTCGCCGGGGTGTCCACCGGATGCGGTCCGCGGCGCTTGACCTTGACGCCGGGGTCAGGGTTTAGCGTCCCGGCCATGGAAGAGACGAACACCCTGCACGGCCGGGCAGTGCTCATCACCGGCGGCGGCACCGGGATCGGTCGTGCGACAGCCCGGCTGTTCGCCGCCGCGGGGGCCGAGGTCCTCATCGTCGGCCGGACCGCCGAACGCCTGGCGGAGACCGCCGCACCACACCCGCGTATCCGGACGTACGTGGCCGACGTCGCCGAGCCGGACGCCCCCGCCGGCATCGTCGCCGCCGCGCTGGAGGCGTTCGGTCGCATCGATGTCCTGGTCAACAATGCCGCGATCACGCGTCCGGCGCCCCTCGGTGCGATCGACCGGCAGGTCGCCACGGAACAGATCGCCACGAACCTCCTCGCCCCGGTGTTCCTCACCCAGCACGCTCTGCCGCACCTGGAGGACGGGGGCACCGTCGTCAACGTCACGTCCAACCCGCCCCACTACGGCTGGCCGGACAACTCGGTGTACGGATCCACGAAGGTGGCCCTGGACTTCCTGACCCACACGTGGGCCGTCGAACTCGCGGGGCACGGTATTCGCGTGGTGTCGGTGGCCCCCGGGATAACGGCGACACCGGTGCTGGCCCACGCCGGTTTCTCGGACGAGCAGATAGCCGCGGCGGGCACGAAGCTCCGGGCCCGGATCCCGCTCGGCCGGATCGCCGAGCCCCAGGACATCGCCTGGTGGATCGTGAACGCGGCGCGCCCCGAAGCCCGTTACCTCACCGGTACGATCATTCGAGTCGACGGCGGGCTGGGTGCGGCCGGATAGGGGTCGGGCGATGCGGATAGGGGAACTGGCGGACAAGGCCGGCACCACCGTTCGCGCCCTGCGGTACTACGAGCAGCAGGGGCTGCTGCACCCCCGGCGAGCGCCGAACGGCTACCGGGAGTACGGCGAGTCGGCGGTCGGCCAGGTGGGCAACATCAGGCTCCTGCTCTCGCTCGGCCTCACCGCCCACGACGTCCGTGCATTCCTGCCCTGCCTCGACCAGGAGTTCGCCGGCGGTCCCGTCTGTCCCGCGAGCGCGCGGATCATCGCCCGCAGACTCACCGACGTGGAAGAGAAGATCGCCGCGCTGGAAGTGGTCCGCGGACGTCTCATCGACGCCCTTCCCCGGAGCCGCTGAGCCGGTCGGCGCGGCGGGTCAGGTAGTCGCGCTCGGGCAGGCTCGCGGTGCGCTGCGCCGCCTCGCGGTACGCGCGGACGGCGGCCTGCGCCTCCCCCGACTGCTCCAGCAAGTGGGCCCGTACGGCGAAAAACCGGTGGTGGTCGCCCAGCTCTCCGGCCAGGGCCTCGCAGGCGGCCAGGCCGGCCCGGGGGCCCTCGACCATGGCGAGGGCGACCACGCGGCCGAGCCGCGCCATGGGGCTGGGGTCCAGCCGCTCCAGGAAGCGGTAGAGCCCGAGGATCTGGAGCCAGTCGGTGTCCCGCGCCGGCTCCGCCTCGTCGTGGACGGCGGCGATCGCCGCCTGGAGCTGGTACGGCCCGGTCGGCGGGCGCGGCAGGACGGCGGTGAGGATCGCGACGCCCTCGTCGATCAGCTCGCGCCGCCACAGCCTCCGGTCCTGCGCCTCCAGGGGCACCAGCCTGCCGTCGCCGTCGAGGCGGGCCGGGCGGCGCGCGTCGGTGAGCAGCATCAGGGCGAGCAGGCCCGCCAGCTCGGGTTCCTCCGGGAGGCTCTCCCGGAGCCGGCGGGTCAGCCGGATCGCCTCGCCGGACAGCTCCACCCGGGCGAGCCGGTCCCCGGTGGCGGCCGCGTAGCCCTCGTTGAAGATCAGGTAGAGCACGCGCAGGACGCTCGGCAGCCGCGCGGACCTGGTCGCGGCGTCGAGGACCCCGAACCCGCCGCCCGCCGCCGCGACCGCCTGCTTGGCGCGGGAGATGCGCCGCGTCATGGTGTCGGTCGGCACCAGGAACGCCGCCGCGATCTCGGCGGTCGTCAGCCCGCCGACCGCCCGCAGGGTCAGCGCCACCTGGGAGGCCGGCGACAGGTCCGGGTGGCAGCACAGGAAGAGGAGGTCGGCGGTGTCGTCCGCGGCGTACTCCACCGGGCCGGTCAGCCGCGCCTCCGCCT
>NZ_JACBXC010000664.1 GCF_013870535.1 Streptomyces phytophilus
CGGACCGCAAGGACCGCGGCCGCACCGTCGACGTCCAACTGCTGTCCTTCAACGACTTCCACGGCAACCTCGAACCCCCGCAGGGCTCCTCGGGACAGGTCACCGAACTCCAGCCGGACGGTTCGAAGAAGAACATCGCCGCCGGCGGCGTCGAGTACCTCGCCACCTCCCTGCGCGACGCCCGCGAGGGCAACCGCTACTCCGTCACCGCCGCCGCCGGCGACCTCGTCGGCGCCAGCCCGCTGATCTCCGGCCTCTTCCACGACGAGCCCACCGTCGAGGCCATGAACGGCCTCGGCCTCGACGTCGCGGGCGTCGGCAACCACGAGTTCGACGAGGGCCTCGCCGAACTGCGGCGCCTCCAGGACGGCGGCGACCACCCCGAGGACGGCAACTACCGGGAGGGCCGCACCTACGAGGGCGCCGACTTCCCCTACCTCGCCGCCAACGTCACCGAGGAGAAGACCGGCAAGCCGGCCCTCGACCCCGTGTACGTGTGGAAGAAGCAGGGCGTGCGGATCGGCTTCATCGGCGTGACGCTGGAGGCCACCCCCGGCATCGTCTCCGCCGAGGGCGTCAAGGGCCTTGAGTTCCACGACGAGATCGAGACGATCGACAAGTACGCGAAGCAACTGCGGCGGCAGGGCGTGGAGTCCATCGTCGCGCTGGTCCACGAGGGCGGCTTCCCCGCGGCCTCGGCGGGCGGCGCGTACAACTACGACTGCGACAGCCCCGCCCCCGGCGCCGGGATCTCCGGCCCGGTCGCCGAGATCGCCGAGGGCACGACGGCCAGCGTCGACGCCTTCGTCACCGGCCACACCCACCAGCCGTACGCCTGCACCATCCCCGACCCCAGGGGCAACCCGCGCAGCGTCACCTCCGCGTCGTCCTTCGGCCGGCTCTACACCGACACCACGCTGACGTACGACCGCCGCAGCGGCGACATCGTGCGCACCGCGACCGAGCTGCCGGACGCCGGGAACCACGTGGTCGACCGCGAGCAGCCGAAGGCGCCGGACATGACCTCGCTGGTCGAGGAGTGGAACGCGCTCGCCGCGCCGATCGCGGCCAAGCCCGTGGGCTGGGTCTCCGGCGACGTGCCGCGCTCCGGCACCGAGTCCCCGCTCGGCGACCTCATAGCGGACGCGCAGCTGGCGCACGCGAAGACGCTCGACGAGAGCGCGGTGCTGGCGCTGATGAACCCGGGCGGGATCCGCGCGGACCTCACGTACGCGGCGTCCGGCGGCGAGGGCGACGGGGTCGTCACGTACGGGGAGGGCTTCACGGTCCAGCCGTTCTCCAACACCGTGAACCTGGCCACCCTGACCGGCGAGCAGCTTCTGCAGGTGCTCCGCGAGCAGGTCGGCGGCGCCAACGAGGCGTCGCCGAAGATCCTCCAGCCGTCCGCCGGCCTGACGTACACCCTGGACTTCACGAAGTCGGGCGCCGACCGCGTCGTCGCCGACTCGGTGCGGCTCGACGGGCAGCCGCTCGACCCGGCGGCCACGTACCGGGTCGCGGTGAACTCGTTCCTCGCCGGCGGCGGCGACGGCTTCCCCACCCTCGCCGAGGGTACGGACCCGCTGGTCGGCGCGGACGACCTGGCGGCGCTGGAGACCTACCTGACGGCGAACTCCAGCGCGGACAAGCCGCTGGCGCCGCCCGCGGCGGACCGGATCACGGTGATCGGGCAGCCGTAGACGGGGCGGACCACCTCGCGGTCGGGGGGTGGGCGGCGAGAGCGGCCGGAACCGCTCGCGCCGCCCACCCCCTTCTGCTGTGATGGTCCCCCCGGCGCGTCCGCCGCCGACTCCCCGGCGGGACGGGCCACTTCAGCGCAGCCCTCTCCCGGCAGGACGGTCACCATGAGCAGCGACGAGGACGCCGTACCGGCGGCGATCGACCCCACCGTGCCGCACGCGGCGCGGATCTGGAACCACTGGATGGGCGGCAAGGACAACTACGCCTCCGACCGGGCCGCGGGCGACGCCGTGGCGCAGGTGTACCCGGACATCGTCGTCATGGCCCGGCAGTCCCGCCAGTTCCTCATCCGCGCCGTGTCCCACCTGGCCGGCGAGGCGGGTATCCGGCAGTTCCTCGACATCGGCACCGGCCTGCCCACGATGCAGAACACCCACGAGGTGGCGCAGCAGACCGCCCCCGAGTCCCGCATCGTCTACGTCGACAACGACCCGCTGGTGCTGGCCCACGCCCGCGCCCTGCTGCGCAACACCCGCGCCGAGGGCGTGACCTCCTACGTCCACGCCGACTACCACGACCCGGAGCGGATCCTCGCCGGGGCGGCGGACACCCTGGACTTCGGCGAGCCGGTGGCGGTGATGTTCATGGGCGTGCTGGGCTACGAGCCGGAGCTGAGCGAGCTGCGCCGCATCGTGGGCCGGGTCATGGCGGCCGTGCCGTCGGGCAGCCACCTGGTGCTGTGGGACGGCACCGACACCGGCGAGGCCGTCGTCGAGGGCGGCGAGAAGCTCATCGAGGCCGGCGGCATCCCGTACCACCTGCGCGGCCCGGACGAGCTGGGCCGGTGCTTCGAGGGGCTGGAACTGCTCGAACCCGGCATGGTGCCGATCACCCAGTGGCGCCCGGCCTCGGCGAAGGTGGGCGCGGCCGGGCCGATCGACGCGTACGGCGCGGTGGGGCGCAAGCCGTAGCGCTCGCGCCCCGCCGGGCCGCGTCCGGTCCGGTCGGTCCGACCCGGCCCGGCCCGGTCGGCCGCTAGAAGTTGAAGACGTTCCCGCCGGTCGCGAGGTCCGCCATGCAGGGGTTCGGGAAGACCTCGGAGACGTAGTCGACGGGCTTGCCGCGCCAGGTGCCGGTGGCGTGCAGCTCGACGGGCTCGTACTGCATCGTGCACGCGCCCTGCTTGTCGCTCAGGTCCTCGAACCGCCCGTCGACGTTCGTCAGGTCCGTGCAGGCCGACTCCGCCGCGGGGTGCGTGCCCCCGACGGGGTCGCAGTTCAGATACGTGAAGCCGCCCTTGGCGCGGTCGCTGACGTACTTCGTCGTCAGCCGCAGGTGCGTGGCGTCGAACGGCTCGGGCAGCGGGCGCTCGGCGGAGGCGGTGGCGGCGGCGGTCAGCGGCAGCAGCACGGCGGCCGCGGTGGCGGCCAGGACGGCGGCGAGGGGCCGGACGGTCATGGGGGGTTTCTCCTCGGTGGACGTGACGCGGGGGCGTCGGGCGTCTGGCACGTCAGAGATACCCCAGTAGGTCAGCGGCGCGCGGCACCGTCACCCGAAGGAGGCATGTCCTTCGATTCGGTTCCCCTGCCCCGTACGGGGCACACGGCCGGTTCCGCGGCCCCGCACGGACTACGCCGACCGGCCCGGCCCCC
>NZ_JACBXC010000665.1 GCF_013870535.1 Streptomyces phytophilus
GCCGAGGCGGTGCAGCAGCCGGTGGACGAGGCAGCCGGAGCGCATCCCGATCAGCGGCTCGGCGAGGAGTTCGACGGCGCCGATCTCGTCCAGCTCCGCCAGCGGGCTGCCGGGACTCAGGCACACCACGGGGCGGCCGCGCAGCAGTTCGGTGTCGTGCAGGTCGGGATGCGGGTCGTCGCCCGCGAGCCGGACGACGAGCCCCAGGTCGAGCGCCCCTTCGGCGAGCCCGCGGCGCACGGCGTCCTCGGCCCCGGCGACGATCTCCACCCCCGTCTGCGGATGGCCGGCGCGGAACTCCCGCACCGCGGACGCCAGCAGCGGCGGGGCGACCGCGCCCCCGGTGCCGAGCCGGATCGACCGGCTGACCCGGTGCTGCTCGTCGGCGGCGCGCCGCAGCCGGTCCACCGCGTCGAGCACGGCGGCGATGTGCGGCAGCAACTCCCGCCCCGCGTCGCTGATCCGCGCCCCGGACCGCCGCCGGTCGAGCAGGTCGACGCCCAGCTCGCGCTCCAGGTTCCGCACGGTCTCGCTGAGCGCCGGCTGCGACAGGTGCAGCGATTCCGCGGCCCGCCGCAGGGAGCCGAACCGGGTGACCGCGGCCACGTATTCCAGCTGCTGTATGCGCACCCTGACTCCCTGCTCCGCCGCAGGTCGAACACCCTAGCGCGGCGGACCGGCGGGTTTTCCGGCCGAGGCGGGGGCCGTGACCGGAAATCGGCGGAAGGCGCTTCGGAAATGCTCCTCGGAAAGCCGGAAATGCCTTGTCACGAAGCTTTGTGAACGCACTATTTCGAGTCTGTATAACCTCGCGACCGCGGACCCGCGGCGGGTCCCCTTGTCGTACGGGGCTTGCCGTACGGCTTGTCGTACGGGCCGGCCCCGGCCCGTAAAAGTGCAGAGGTACAGACCTCTTGACGCATTGGTCTAGTCCTTTTAACCTGCTCCGCAGCCTCAGAGGTGCCCGTCCGGGTGTGCACGCCCGGGCGGACGCGCACATGCCCCGCTCGATCGACACACCCCTACGGGAGGAAAGATCGTGCCGTTCCCCCATCGCGCGAGACGCACCCTGGCGGGAGTCACCGCCGCACTTGCCGGGCTCGTCCTCGGCCTCCTCTCCCCGCACACCGCGCAGGCCGCCGCGGCCGACGACTCGGCGTGCCGGCCCGACGGGCTCTACCGGACGCCCGGCGTCAACGTGCCGTACTGCACCGTCTACGACACCGAGGGCCGCGAGCTGCTGCCCAACGGCAGCAAGCGCCGCACCATCGGCTACTTCACCAACTGGCGCACCGGCCAGCACGGCAGGGACCGCTACCTGCCCTCCGACATCCCCTGGAACAAGGTCACCCACCTCAACTACGCCTTCGCGCACGTCTCCCCCGAGAACAGGCTCTCCGTCGGCGGGAACACCCCCGCCAACCCGAGCACCGGGATGACCTGGCCCGGCGTGCCCGGCGCCGAGATGGACCCGGCGTACGCGTACAACGGGCACTTCAACCTGCTGAACAAGTACAAGAAGCAGCACCCGGGCGTGAAGACCCTGGTCTCGGTCGGCGGCTGGGCGGAGACCGGCGGCTACTTCGACGACAGCGGCAAGCGCGTCGCCTCCGGCGGCTTCTACACCATGACCACCAACGCCGACGGCTCGGTCAACCAGCAGGGCATCGAGACGTTCGCGGACTCCGCGGTCGACTTCGTCCGCACCTACGGCTTCAACGGCGTCGACATCGACTACGAGTACCCCACCTCGATGAAGGACTCCGGCCACCCGCTGGACTGGCCCATCGCCAACGCCCGCCGCGGCGGCCTCAACAAGAGCTACTCGGTGCTGATGAAGACCCTGCGCGAGAAGCTCGACCGCGCGAGCGCCGCGGACGGCAGGCACTACCTGCTGACCGCCGCCGGTCCCTCCTCCGGCTATCTGCTGCGCGGCATGGAGACGTACGACACGGCCAAGTACCTCGACTACGTCAACATCATGTCGTACGACCTGCACGGCACCTGGAACGAGTTCGTCGGCCCCCAGGCCGCGCTGTACGACGACGGCAAGGACGCCGAACTCGCCCGCTGGAACGTCTACAACACCCCGCAGTACGGCGGCATCGGCTATCTGAACGGGGACTGGGCGTACCACTACTTCCGCGGCCTGATGCCCCCCGGCCGGATCAACCTCGGGCTGCCGTACTACACCCGGGGCTGGCAGAACGTCACCGGCGGCACCGACGGGCTCTGGGGCACCTCGAAGACCTCCACCTGCCCGGCCGGCTCCGGCCTGACCAGCTGCGGGGACGGCGCGGTCGGGGTCGACAACATCTGGCACGACCTCGACGACAACGGCAGGGAGTCCCCGGCCGGGTTCAACCCGATGTGGCACGCCAAGAACCTGGAGCGCGGCATCGCCGGCGACTACCTGCCGGACTTCGGGCTGCCCGCGGACACGAAGCTGACGGGCACGTACGCCCGCAAGTACAGCGCCACGATGGAGGCGCCGTGGCTGTGGAACGCCGAGAAGAAGGTGTTCATGTCCACCGAGGACGAGCAGTCGATCGCCGCGAAGGCGAAGTACATCGTCGACAAGGGCCTGGGCGGCGCGATGATCTGGGAGCTGGCCGGCGACTACGGCTGGAACGCCGCCAAGGGCCAGTACGAGGTCGGCGACACGCTCACCACCACGCTGCACGACGCCTTCACCGCCGCGCCCGGCTACGGCGCGAAGCGGGCGACCACGCAGCTCCCCACCGAGACCGTGGACATCGGCGTGGAGCTGCACGGCTTCGCGCTCGGCGACTCCAACTACCCCATCAACCCGAAGGTCCGGTTCACCAACAACACCAAGGTGACCGTCCCCGGCGGCACGGAGTTCCAGTTCGACTACGCCACCTCCGCGCCGAACAACGCCGGTGACCAGTCCGGCTGGGGCGCCCGGGTGATCCGCAGCGACCATCCGGGCACGGGGAACGTAGGCGGGCTGAAGGGCGACTACCACCGGGTCTCGGTGAAGCTGCCGGGCCACCAGTCGCTGGCGCCGGGCGCGTCGGTGGACATGGCCTTCGTCTACTACCTGCCCGTCTCCACCCCGTCGAACTGGACCGTGACGCTCGGCGGCAAGTCCTTCGCGCTCGCCGGCGACCTGGCCCGCGGCACCGTGCCCGGCGACCCGGGCGGCGGCGGGGGCGACCACGGCACCTGCACCGCGCCCGCCTGGGCGAGCACGACGGTGTACAACTCCGGCGCCGAGGTCTCTCACAAGGGCCGCGTCTGGCGGGCGAAGTGGTGGACGCAGGGGCAGGAGCCCGGCACCACCGGCGAGTGGGGCGTCTGGCAGGACGTCCGGGCCTGCTG
>NZ_JACBXC010000666.1 GCF_013870535.1 Streptomyces phytophilus
TCCTGGCCCGCCCGGGTGACACGGGCTCCGTACCGCCGCGCGGAAGGTCCGCGGCGCGCTCGTTGTTGGGTACGCAAGTAGTTCCCAACCGACGTGCAACCGGAGGAGTTCCCACGTGTCTGTCGCCCTCTCCGACAACCTCAAGCAGGTACTCGACGGCCAGGTCTTCGTCACCGTCGCCACCGTGCAGCCCGACGGCGCCCCGCAGGCATCGCCCGTCTGGGTGAAGCGGGAGGGCGACGACCTGCTGTTCTGCACCACCGCCGAGCGCGTCAAGGCCCGCAACCTCAAGCGCGACGCCCGGGTCAGCGTCGTCGTGATCGACCCGGCGGCCCCGTACAACTACGCCCAGGTGTACGGGACCGCGAGCGTCACCACCGAGGGCGGCCGGGAGCTGATCGACGAGCTGTCGGTGAAGTACACCGGCAAGGACTACGACACCTTCAGCGGCGGCCACGGCGGCGACGGGACCCGGGTGGTCGTCCGGGTCACGCCGGAGAAGGTCTCGGGCCAGGGAAACCTGCACTGAGGGCAGGCGCGGGCTATCCACGGGCTGGGGCCCTTGACGGGTCCCGGTCCTACTACCCTTGAGGCGTGACCATTCGCCTGTACGACACCAGCGCCCGGCAGATCCGTGACTTCACCCCGATCATCCCGGGTTGCGTCTCGATCTACCTGTGCGGCGCCACCGTGCAGGCCGCCCCGCACATCGGGCACATCAGGTCCGGGCTCGACTTCGACATCCTGCGCCGCTGGCTGCTCCACCGCGGCTACGAGGTGACGTTCATCCGCAACGTCACGGACATCGACGACAAGATCATCTCCAAGTCCGCCGACCAGGGCCGCCCCTGGTGGGCCATCGGGTACGAGAACGAGCGCGCCTTCAACGCCGGCTACGAGGCGCTCGGCTGCCTCCCGCCCACGTACGAGCCGCGGGCCACCGGGCACGTACCCGAGATGATCGAGATGATGCGCGCGCTCATCGACTCCGGGCACGCCTACGCCGCCGACGGCAACGTCTACTTCGACGTGCGCTCGTACCCCGGCTACCTCGCGCTGTCCAACCAGGAGCTGGACAACCTCCGCCAGCCCGAGGGCGAGGGCGAGACCGGCAAGCGCGACCCGCGGGACTTCGCCATGTGGAAGGCCGCCAAGCCCGGCGAGCCGTCCTGGGAGACCCCCTGGGGCCGCGGCCGGCCCGGCTGGCACCTGGAGTGCTCCGCGATGGCCCACAAGTACCTGGGCTCCCGCTTCGACATCCACGGCGGCGGCATCGACCTCGTCTTCCCGCACCACGAGAACGAGATCGCGCAGTCCAAGACGTTCGGCGACGAGTTCGCCGACTACTGGATGCACAACGCCTGGGTGACCATGAGCGGCGAGAAGATGAGCAAGTCCCTCGGCAACTCGGTGCTCGTCTCCGAGATGGTCAAGCGCTGGCGCCCCATCGTCCTGCGCTACTACCTGGGCACCCCGCACTACCGCTCCACCATCGAGTACAGCGAGGAGGCCCTGCGCGAGGCCGAGTCCGCGTTCGCGCGGATCGAGGGCTTCGTGCAGCGTGTAGTCGAAAAGGCAGGGAAGGCGGGCGTCGCCCCCGCGGCGGACGTGCCGCCCGCGTTCGCCGAGGCGATGGACGATGACCTCGGGGTGCCGCAGGCGCTCGCCATCGTCCACACCACCGTCCGGCAGGGCAACGCCGCCCTGTCCGCCGACGACAAGGAAGCCGCCGTCGCCCGCCTCGCCGAGGTACGCGCCATGCTGGGCGTGCTCGGCCTCGACCCCCTCGACGACCACTGGGCGGGCGCGGAAGGCGCCGAGCGCGGCGCCGACCTGCACGGGGCGGTCGACACGCTCGTACGCCTCGTGCTGGAGCAGCGCGAGGCGGCGCGGGCGCGCAAGGACTACGCGGCGGCGGACGCCATCCGCGACCAGCTCCAGCAGTCGGGCCTCGCCATCGAGGACACCCCGGACGGGCCGCGCTGGACGCTCTGCTGACCGGCCCCGACCGGGCCCGGTAGCCCCGTGGTGCCGCCCGGCGGACCGGACGGCACACTCATGACGTAGAGAACGACGATCGCAGAAGCAGGTGGAGTCCCCATGGCCGGGAACAGTCAGCGCCGAGGCCGCAGAACGGCGAGCAAGAAGGGCGCGACCAAGGGCAGCGGCGGCAAGGGCCGCCGCTCCCTCCAGGGCAAGGGCCCCACGCCGCCCGCCGACCAGCGCCCCGGGCACGCCAAGCAGCGCGCCGCCCGGGCGCGGTCGAAGAAGGCCGCCTCCGCCCGCCCGGGCGCGGGCCGCCGCGGCGGCAAGGGCAGCAGCGAGCTGGTCGTCGGGCGCAACTCGGTGTACGAGGCGCTGCGCGACGGCGTGCCGGCGACGATGCTGTACGTCCAGCAGTACCTGGACAGCGACGACCGCGTGCGCGCCGCCCTCCAGCTCGCCGGCGACCGCGGCGACATCCACCTGATGGAGGCCCCGCGCCCCGAGCTGGACCGGATGACGGACGGCCTGAACCACCAGGGCCTGGTGCTCCAGGTCCCGCCCTACGAGTACGCCCACCCCGAGGACCTGCTCGACGCCGCCGCGGAGGAGGCCGAGGACCTGCTGGCCGTCGCCCTCGACGGGGTCACCGACCCGCGCAACCTCGGCGCCGTGGTCCGCTCCGTCTCCGCCTTCGGCGGGCACGGCGTCGTCATCCCGGAGCGCCGGGCGGCGGGGATGACGGCGGGTGCGTGGAAGTCGTCGGCGGGCACGGCGGCGCGTACGCCGGTGGCGCGGGCGACGAACCTGACCCGCGCCCTGGAGGCGTACCAGAAGGCCGGCGTGATGGTCGTCGGCCTCGCCGCCGACGGCGAGGCCGAGCTGCCGGAGCTGGACCTGCTGGACGGCCCGGTGTGCATCGTGGTCGGCAGCGAGGGCAAGGGCCTGTCGCGGCTGGTGGGGGAGACGTGCGACGTACGGGTGCGGATCCCGATGCCCGGCGGCGCGGAGTCGCTGAACGCGGGCGTCGCGGCCGGCGTGGTGCTGTACGAGGCGGCGCGCAGGCGGGCGTGAACGCCGTACGGGACGGCGCGCGGCGAATCGGAACGAGCCCCCGCGAACGGTGTGTTTGACCGGCCTCCGACACAAAAGGGCCGTGTCAGGCAGTGTCTTCATGGCGTGTCACTCGGTTAGTGGAGTGTGGACACCAGAACACCGCCCACCCCCACGGGTGGTAGCGCCCAGGAGCCCGAGGACACCGGCCGGCTGACGATGGTGCGGGTGCCGAGCGAGCCCACCCGGATCAACGTCGACAACCCCAGTTTCCGGGTGCGGCTCGGGCCCTCGTCCCGCCGGACGCTC
>NZ_JACBXC010000667.1 GCF_013870535.1 Streptomyces phytophilus
GTCTGCCGTGCGGGTACGGAGTGGCGGCGGCGGTGCAGGCGGACGCCGGCCCGCTCCTCCTCCTTGCGCCAGACGCCGCGGTAGTCCTCGGCGACGCGCCAGTTCGGGTAGTGCGGCATGCCGGCCAGCACGTGCACCTCGGCGCGGCCGGTCCCGGCCCAGTGCTCCGCGATCTGCGTGGCATACGGCCCGATTCCTGCCTGTTCCGGCGCATAGTTGGTCGAAACCAGCAGTACCCGCGTCACCATGCCATCCCTCGTTTGCCTTCCCGAAGCCCGGCTTGCACCTTATCCGCACCTGCCCGTTATGGTTGACACTCCTGGCGCGCCGGGGGTTGCGCACATATCAGGGGGAATACTTGGGGGGTGCCGTGGCGCACACGGTCGGCTATGCACCGGGGGTCTACGACCTCTTTCACGTGGGACACCTGAACATCCTCCGGCACGCCCGGAGCCGCTGCGACTACCTCGTCGCGGGCGTGGTCTCCGACGAGATGGCGCAGTTGGCGAAGGGCCGCGCCCCGGTCGTGCCGCTGGTCGAGCGGCTGGAGATCGTCCGCAGCATCCGGCACGTGGACGCGGCGTTCGTCGAGACCGTGCCCGACAAGCTGGAGACCTGGCAGCAGGTCCGGTTCGACGTGATCTTCAAGGGCGACGACTGGCGGGGCACGCCCAAGGGGGACAAGCTGGAGGCCGACTTCAGGACGGTGGGCGTGGAAGTGGTCTATTTCCCGTACACCGTGCACACGTCGAGCACGCAACTGCGCCGCGCGCTCGACGCCCTCTCCGGCCGCGGCTCCCGCGTCGAGGCCCCCCTCAGCCCGCCGCAGACAGCTCCCGGAACCATTTCGCCGTAAAGGCGATCAGGAACAGCGCCGCCGCCACGGCCAGCGCCGTATAGCCGGCGAGGAACGCGCTCTCGCTGCCCAGCAGCAGGAACACCACGCAGAAGACGCCGTAGTCCACGGGCAGCAGCGCCACGGCCCGCAGCCGCGAGGGCGGCGGGGCCGGCGCGGCGCCGGCTCCGGGTGCGGATCCCGGGGCGGGCTTCGGCTTGAGCTTGTCGGCCAGCAGCCCGCCGCAGAAGATCAGCACCGCGGCGAGCTGGAAGCCGAGCGGCAGCAGCAGCCAGGCGTCCGAGGAGAGGTCGAAGAAGCGGTAGAAGGAGACGAGGACGGCGGCATGCACGGCGGTGACCTTCGCGCAGTCGACGAAGTGGTCCAGCCACTCGCCGGCCGCGCTCGACTCCCGGCGCAGCCGCGCCAGCTGGCCGTCGGCCGAGTCGAGGGCGAAGCCGGCGACGAGGAGCGCGTACACCGCGACGGCCAGTGCCCAGCCGGGGCGTACCAGCGCGACGCAGGCGATCCCGCCGCCGGTGAACGCCGCGCTGAGCAGCGTCACATGGTTCGGCCGCAGCCCGAGGACGTACGCGCCCGCCGCGAACACCCGCCCCAGCGGCCGGTTGACGTAGCGCGAGTAGAGCGAGACGCCCTTCGCCGTTTTCTGAGCTTTGCGCAACTCGCTCAGTGCTGCCCCGAATGTCATGCGCAGCATGATGATCGCTCGGACCCGTCCCGGGGAAGGGTTTTGGCCTTCCGGAGCCGAATGAGAGCCGAATCACTGCCCGCCGCACCGCCCGTTCACCGCCTGCGGGACCGGATCCGGTCCCGCTCCGGTACCCCGCCGCGGAACCGGTAAGGTGACGCCGTTCCCAGGCCCCCGCGCAGGAGTCGGAGAAAAAGATCATGCCGATACGCCGCTTCCGGATGACCGTCGCCGCGGTGCCGTTGCTGGCGGCGCTGCTGCTGACGCTCACGGGCTGCGTCACGGTCCACGGCGAGGAGGTGCTCCAGCCGGCCGTGCAGAAGGACGAGGCGGGCCGCGTCCTCGACCGCTTCGGGAAGCTGAACAACAAGGCCAACGAGGACTACGACCTCGACGTCAACTCCCGCATCGAGGCCGGCGGGCTCCGCGAGATCGACCAGGCCGGCCTGAAGGTGCGCAAGGCGGACTACCCGGAGGGCAACCCCGAGTACGAGCCGCTGGAGTTCAGCGACACCCGCTACCTGATCCCCCAGCAGCGCGGCTGGCCCCGGTGGTTCGTCGCCGACACCCTGACCAACCGCAACGAGCTGCGCTGGCTCCTGGTCTTCGTCAAGGAGGGGCCGGAGGCGAGCTGGCACGCCACCCACCTGTCGCTGCTGGACGACTCCGAGACGGCCGCCATCGGGGAGTTCGCCGAGGACGGTGACGGCCATGTCCGCCGCGTGCCGCTGGGCGCGTCCGCGGGGCTGACCGTCGCGCCCGCGCAGCTGGGGAAGACGTACGCCGCGTATCTGAAGGACGGCGCGGGCGAGGACTTCGCACCGGGGCAGCACACGTCCGAGCGGGTCGGCTCGCGCGAGCAGTACCGGCGCACGCCCGAGTACGTCACGCAGTACGTCGACGAGGCCACCCCCGAGTACCCGCCGGTCGCGCTGCGGCTGGCCGACGGCGGGGCGCTGGTGATGTTCAGCACCCGGCACTTCGTCAAGCAGACGGTGGCCGAGGGCCGCGAGGTGGAGGTGCCGTCGGCGGCGAAGCCCCTGATGACGGGCACGGCGAAGAAGTCGCTGACGATGGAGCGGGTCTCCCAGCAGGCGGTGGTGGTGCCGCCGCGCGACGACAAGGGCGAGGGGATCGTCTTCTACAACCGCCTGGAAGGGGTGGTGGGCGCCGAGGGGAGCTGACCGGCGAAGGCCGCCCTCAGCGCAGCGGCCAGGCCGCCTCGCGCTCGCGTTCCGCGCCCGCGTACACCGCGCAGGCATCCGTCAGCGCCTCCAGCAGCGTCAGCGGGTCCGGCAGCGGATGCTCGGGCCCGCGCAGCCAGGTCACGCCGTCGTCGCCCGGCAGCCGCGCCGGGGGCACCAGCACGTAGCTGCCGCGGCAGTGCCAGCGCAGCCCCGGGTGCTCGTCCATGGTCTCCGGGCGGCAGTCCAGCTCGCACGGCCACCACTCGTCCTCGTCCTCCGGCGTGCCGCGGGTGGAGGTGAAGAAGAGCATGCGCCCCGGCCCCGGCGCCTCCGGGCTGACCGCCACGGGACCGACCGCGACATCCGCCGCCTCCAGCTGCGCCAGCGCCCGCGTGCCCGCCTCCAGCGGCACGTCCAGAACGTCGTGGCTGCGGCCCGTGGCGGTGACGAAGTTGGCCTCCGGCTGCGCGGCGAGCCACCGCTCGATGCGCTGCGCGTCGGCGCTGGCCTGCGTCTGCCAGGCGAAGGAGACGGGATGGCGGCCGGGCGAGGGACAGCCGATGCGGTCGCAGGAGCAGCCGTAGCCCTCCGGGTACGCGGCGGGCGCCAGCG
>NZ_JACBXC010000668.1 GCF_013870535.1 Streptomyces phytophilus
GGAGCGGAGGGGCCCGGCGCCGCCGGGCCCCTCCCGGGCTCACCGTACGGGCCGCATCCGCAGCGTCAGGATCTGGAACGGCCGGAGCCGCAGCGACACCCGGCCGTCCTCCTCCCGTACCGCGTCCGGCGATTCGAGCGGGCGCTCCAGCAGGTCCGTCACCTGTACGTCCGCCACCGGGAACGACGTCGTCAGCGTCCCCGACGCCCGCCCCCCGCGCGACTCGTACACCCGGACCACCACATCACCGCTCCGGTCCTCCGCGTGCTTGACCGACTCCACGGTGACCGCCGGGTCGGTCACCGAGACCAGCGGCGTCCGCGCCGCCGTACGGGCCGTGCGCAGCGGCAGGTTCAGCGCCAGGCCCCCGGCCACCGCCGCGCCCACGTCCGCGCCCGGCAGCAGCGCGTACCGGTAGCGGTGGACGCCGAGGTCCGTCTCCGGGTCCGGGAACTTCGGCGCCCGCAGGATCGTCAGCCGCACCGTCGTGCCGAGGCCGGCCTCGTGCGCCTCGCGCGTCACGTCGTGGCCGTACGTGGCGTCGTTGAGCACCGCCACCCCGTACCCCGGCTCGCCCACGTGCAGCCAGCGGTGCGCGCAGATCTCGAACTTCGCCGCGTCCCAGCTCGTGTTGGCGTGCGTCGGCCGGTGCACGTGCCCGTACTGGATCTCGGACGTGGACCGCTCCGCGTGCACGTCCAGCGGGAACGCCGCCTTGAGGACCTTCTCCTCCTCCCGCCAGTCGACCTCGGTGGTGAAGTCCACCTGCCCGCTGTCCGCTGCCAGGCTGATGTCCTGCACGATCCGCGACCGGCCGGTGGTACGCACCACCCGCACGGCGGCCCGCAGCGGCCCCGACTCGGTGACCTCCACGGACTCCGCGGCCACCAGGTCGGTGCGGGTGCGCCGGTAGAACTTGTCGATGTCCCAGGCGTCCCACTGGTTGGGGTGGTCGGGGTGGAGCTGCAGCAGGTTGGCGCGGGCGCCCGGCGCCAGCACCTCGCGGTCGGCGGTCAGGTCCCGTACGGAGGCCACCAGCCCGTCGCCGTCGACGACGACCCGCAACAGGCCGTTGTCGAGCACGACATCGTTGCCATCCGGCACGGCCGACACCCCGGCGCCGACCGCCGCCCCCGCCGTACCGGCGCCCAGCCCGGGTGCGTCCACCCGCGCCAGCGACCGGCCGTCGCCCAGCGGCTGCGTGAGCGCCCCGGACGGCAGCGCCGCCGACTCCGCGGCGGCCAGCTCCACGACCTCGCCCCGGTCGTACGGCGAGGCGTTCAGCACGGCGGGCCCGTCCCCGTCCGCGGCGCCCAGCGCCGCCACCGCCGCGGCCGTGATGCCCGTCAGCTCCTCGGCCACCGCCGCGTACGTCTGCGCCGCCTCCCGGTGCACCCAGGCGATCGAGGACCCCGGCAGGATGTCGTGGAACTGGTGCAGCAGCACGGTCTTCCAGATCCGGTCCAGCTCCTCGTACGGGTACGCGTACGCCGGATCCGCCAGCGCCGCCGCCGTCGCCCACAGCTCCGCCTCGCGCAGCAGGTGCTCGCTGCGCCGGTTGCCGCTCTTGGTGTCGGCCTGGCTGGTGTACGTGCCGCGGTGGAACTCCAGGTACAGCTCCCCGGACCACACCGGCGCCGCGGCCCCGTACTCCTCCTCGGCCGCCGCGAAGAACACCGCGGGGTTCGCCACCTCCACCCGGGGCGAGCCCTCCAGGGACCGCAGCCGGCGCGCCTTCTCCAGCATCTCGCGCGTCGGCCCGCCGCCCCCGTCCCCGTACCCGAACGGCACGAGCGACATGCTGGCCCGCC
The DNA here is from genome assembly GCF_013870535.1 of Streptomyces phytophilus. Classification (GTDB taxonomy): domain Bacteria; phylum Actinomycetota; class Actinomycetes; order Streptomycetales; family Streptomycetaceae; genus Streptomyces; species Streptomyces phytophilus. The sequence continues at coordinate 1,812 of NZ_JACBXC010000668.1, forward strand.
CCTTGTCGGCGAAGTTGCGCTCGGCGAGCGACAGTTCGGAGGCGTGCATGGTGGCGTTGTACGTGTCGACGGGCGGGAAGTGGGTGAAGACCCGGGTGCCGTCGATGCCCTCCCACCAGAAGGTGTGGTGCGGCATCTTGTTGGTCTGGTTCCACGACAGCTTCTGGGTGAGGAACCACCGGATCCCCGCCAGCCGCGCGAGCTGCGGGAACGCCGCCGTGTAGCCGAAGGAGTCCGGCAGCCACACCTCCTGGGTGTCCACGCCGAACTCCTCGGCGAAGAACCGCTTGCCGTGGATCAGCTGGCGCGCGAGCGCCTCGCCGCCCGGCATGTTGGCGTCCGACTCCACCCACATCGAGCCGACCGGCACGAACTGGCCGGTCTGCACGGCGGCGCGGATGCGCTCGTAGATCTGCGGCTGGTTCTGCTTGACCCAGGCGTACTGCTGCGCCTGGGAGCAGGCGAAGACCAGCTCCGGGTAGTCGCCGGACAGCGCCAGCTCCGTGACGTTCGCGAACGTCCGCGACGCCTTGCGCACCGTCTCGCGCAGCGGCCACAGCCAGGCGGAGTCGATGTGCGCGTGGCCGGTGGCGTACGCGCGGTGGGCGCTGGCCGCCGCGGGCTGCGCCAGCGCCGGGGCCAGCACCTCACGGGCGGCGGCGGCCGTGCCGGGCACGTCGTGCAGGTCGAGCACGTCGAGCATGCGGTCCAGGGTGTGCAGGATGTCGTGCCGCCGGCCCCGGTCCACCGGCAGTTCGTGCATCAGCTCCGACAGCACCTCGATGTCGAGGATCAGGTGCCACACGTCCTCGTTGAGTACGGCGAGGTCCGCGGAGCGGAAGGTGTACAGCGGCGCGTCGCCCGCGGTACGCAGCTCGCCGAGCAGGGTGGGGGTGAAGTCCTGGAGCACCGCGGGGTTCGCGGCGGCCTCCAGCAGCAGGCGGACGGGCTCGCCGCCGGCCGCGGGGGAGGCGATCGGCACATGGCGGTTGCGCGGGTGCACGCCCTTGACGGGCGCCCCCGCCGCGTCGTACACCAGTCCCTCGGCCTGGAACCCGGGCATCTCGGCGCCGAACCCGGGGTCGATCACCGCCTCGACGCGCCGCCCCGCCCAGCCCGCCGGCACGGTGCCGGCCAGCCGGAACCAACTGGTCGACCACGGCGGCCCCCAGGCGGTGCCGACGGCGAAGGGCTCGTACTCCTCGGGCGGGATCTTCAGCGCCTCGTCCGCCGGCACCGGCTCGCCTGGGCGGTGCCACACCGACAGCTCCAGGGGGACGCGTTCGGTGTACTGGGCGGGTCGGATGAACTGGCGCAGTGCGCGGTCCAGCCGGCCCTCTGCCAGCAGTCGGTCGTCGTGCATCGCGGCTCCTCACAGTGGTCGCTGTGATCTGCCTAACCTGCACGCGGCCGACGGGGCAAGAGGACCCACCCCCTCGATCGTCTTCCGGCCCCGTCAGCGGAGCTGGTTCTCCATGGCCGTGAGCTTCTTCTCCAGGTGGTCCAGCGGGGCCGCCAGCTCGTC
>NZ_JACBXC010000669.1 GCF_013870535.1 Streptomyces phytophilus
ACGCGACGCGTCAGTCCGTACCGGAGCCGGAGCCCGGGCCCGGGTCGGCCGACGCGTCCGGCACGCTCTCGACGCGCTGCTTCAGCCCGTCCAGCGCGCGCTCGATGATGATCTTCTCCATCTTGCGCTTCATCATCCCGAGCATCGGGATCTTGACGTCGACGGTCAGCTCGTACGTCACCTCGGTGCGCTCCCCGCCCGCGAGCGGCCGCAGCAGGTACGCGCCGTCCAGGGCGCGCAGCATCTGCGACTTCTCCAGCGTCCAGCGCACCTCGTGCGGACCCGCCCAGGTGTACGCAAGCGTCTGCTCGTCCCGGATCGTCTTCGCGTCCAGCACCAGCAGCACCCGCGCCGCGCGCCCCTGACCGTCCGCTTCGAGCACCTCGGTCCGCCGCACCTCGCCGGTCCACTCCGGGTAGCGGTCGAAGTCCGCGATCACCGTCATCACCGCGTCCGGTGCGGCGTCGATGGTGATACTGGACCTGGTGTGCTCTGCCATGCCTGGGCTCCTCCGTCAACCGTCCGCGCTGAAGGTTACCGCGCCCGGTTCACCACTCCAGAACCCACGGCTTCCCGCGGGACGCGAAGTGCCCGACGTTCACGCACTCCGTCGCCCCGATCCGCATCCGCCGCGCCAGCGGCTGGTGGACGTGGCCGAAGAGCGCGTACCGCGGCCGCACCTCGTGCACCGCCGCCAGCAGCGCTTCGCTGCCGCGCTCGAAGCGGCGCGCCACCGTGTCGTAGCAGAGGTCGGGGACGAGCGGCGGGATGTGCGAGCAGAGCACGTCGACCTCGCCGAGTGCGGCGACCTTCGCGGCGTACGTCTCGTCGTCGATCTCGTACGGCGTGCGCATCGGCGTCTGCAGTCCGCCGCCGACGAACCCGAAGACCAGCCCGCCGATCTCCACCCGCTGGCCGTCGAGCACGGTGGTGCCCTCGCGGGCGAACTCGGGCCACAGCCGCGGGATGTCCACGTTGCCGTACGTGGCGTACGTCGGCACGGGGAAGGCCGCGAACAGCTCCGCGTACTGCCTGCGCACCGCCTTCTCGATCTCGCCGCTCTTGTCCATGCCCGCCCACAGCGAGCGCACGAACTCGCGGTGCTCCTCGAATCTGCGGGCGGTGCGCAGCTCCACGCTGCGCGTGGTGTTCGCGACGCCGAAGAGGTCCGGGAAGATGCCGCGGGAGTGGTCGGCGTAGTCGATGAAGAGGATGAGGTCGCCGAGGCAGACGAGCGCGTCCGCGCCGTCGCCCGCGCGGGCCAGGTCGGCGCTGTTGCCGTGCACGTCGCTGACCACGTGGACCCTCATGCGATCACCCTACTTCCGGTGCGCACGGCACCCGTGCGGCCCCCGCACGGCGGTGAGCGGCGCCACTGCCGCGCGGCGCCCTCGTGGGGATAGGGTCGCAGGTGGCCCACCGGAACGTCGAGGAGCAGTCTCTTGCGAGAGTTCGCCCTTCCCGCCCTGTACGAGGTCCCGGCGGACGCCAATCTGACGGACCTCATCCGCACCAACGCCGCCCGGACCCCCGAGCTGGCCGTCGTCGCCCGCAAGAACGCGTCCGGCGACTGGGAGGACGTGTCCGCCGCGGACTTCCTCGCGGAGGTGGAGGCGGCGGCCAGGGGCCTGATCGCGGCCGGGCTGCGGCCCGGGGACCGGGTCGGGCTGATGTCCCGTACGCGGTACGAGTGGACGCTGCTGGACTTCGCGATCTGGACCGCGGGCGGCGTGACGGTCCCGGTGTACGAGACCAGCTCGCCCGAGCAGATCCAGTGGATCCTGAGCGACTCGGGCACGGTGGCGTGCGTGGTGGAGACCGCGGAGCACGCCGCGGCGGTCGAGTCGGTACGCGGCCGGGTGCCGCAGCTGCGCGACGTGTGGCGGATCGACGCCGAAGGCGACGAGGACGGCGCCGTCGCCGCGCTGACCGCCGCCGGGGCCGAGGTGTCCGACGAGACCCTGGAGAAGCACCGCTCCGCGGCCGGCGCCGACTCCCCCGCGACCCTCGTCTACACCTCGGGCACCACCGGCCGCCCCAAGGGCTGCGTCATCACCCACGGCGGCTTCCTCGCCGAGTGCGGCAACGCCGTGGAGCAGCTGCGCCCGCTCTTCCGCCCCGGCGACAGCTCGATCCTCCTCTTCCTGCCGCTCGCGCACGTCTTCGGCAGGCTGGTGGAGATCGCCGCCATGGTCGCCCCGATGAAGCTCGGCCACGCGCCGGACGTGAAGAACCTCACCGCCGACCTGGCCGGCTTCAAGCCGACGTTGCTGCTCGGCGTCCCCCGCGTCTTCGAGAAGGTCTACAACTCCGCGCGCGCCAAGGCGCAGTCCGACGGCAAGGGGAAGATCTTCGACAAGGCGGCCCACACCGCCATCGCGTACAGCCGCGCCCTGGACACCGGCGGCCCCGCCTTCGGGCTGCGGCTGCGGCACGCGCTCTTCGACAAGCTCGTCTACGCCAAGCTGCGCGCCGTCCTCGGCGGCCGGGCCACGCACGCGATCTCCGGCGGCGCTCCGCTGGGCGAGCGGCTCGGCCACTTCTACCGCGGCATCGGCTTCACGGTCCTGGAGGGCTACGGCCTGACCGAGACCGCCGCCGCGATCACCGTCAACCCGGTGCAGCGCCCGAAGATCGGCACCGTCGGGCAGCCGCTGCCCGGCTGCACCATCCGCATCGCCGACGACGGCGAGGTGCTGGTGCGCGGCGGCAACGTCTTCACCGGGTACTGGGGCGACGAGGACGCGACGGCGGCCTCGCTGGACGGCGAGTGGCTGCACACCGGCGACCTCGGGAGCCTGGACGGGGACGGGTACCTGTCCATCACCGGGCGGAAGAAGGAGATCATCGTCACGGCCGCCGGCAAGAACGTCGCCCCGGCGGTGATAGAGGACCGCATCCGGGCGCACGCGCTGGTGGCGGAGTGCATGGTCGTCGGCGACGCGCGGCCGTTCGTCGCCGCGCTGGTCACGCTGGACGAGGAGTTCCTCGCCAAGTGGGCCCAGGACAGCGGCAAGCCGGGCCGGACGGCGGCGGAGCTGGTGGACGACGCGGAGCTGCGGGCGGCGGTGCAGCTCGCGGTGGACGACGGGAACGCGCAGGTGTCGCGGGCGGAGTCGGTGCGCAAGTTCCGGATCCTGCCGGGGCAGTTCACGGAGGAGTCGGGGCATCTGACGCCGTCGCTGAAGCTGAAGCGGGGTGCGGTGGCGAAGGACTTCGCGGCGGAGATCGAGGCGCTGTACGAGCGGTAGGCGCGGGGCACCGCCTCACAGCAGCGACGTCAGCCGCTCCGCCAGCAGGTCCCAGCGCCACCGCTCCGCCACCCACGCCCGCCC
>NZ_JACBXC010000067.1 GCF_013870535.1 Streptomyces phytophilus
CGGCTTGTCGGCGGCGGCCGCGGCGGCGGGCCAGTTGTGGTGCCAGATCAGGGTGGCGCCGTGGTCGATGAGCCACAGATCGCCGTGCCAGACCAGCATGTTGGGGTTGCGCCACGACCGGTCGACGTTGCCGACGAGCGCGTCGAACCACACCACCCGGCCGGCTTCGGCGGCGTCGACCCGGAAGGCCAGCGGGTCGAAGCCCAGCGAGCCGGGCAGGAAGTCCATGCCGAGGTTGAGCCCCCCGCTGGCCTTGAGCAGCGCCTGCACCTCCTCGTCCGGCTCGGAGCGCCCGATGACCGGATCGAGTTGGAGCCCGACCAGATCCGGCACCCGCAGCCCCAGGCGCTGTGCCAGCACCCCGCTGATCACCTCGGCGACCAGCGCCTTGCGGCCCTGTCCCGCCCCGGTGAATTTCATGACGTACGTGCCGAGGTCGTCCGCCTCGACGACGCCGGGGAGCGACCCGCCTTCACGCAGCGGCGTGACATAGCGGGTAGCGGTGACTTTTCGCAGCATCATCCCAGGCCATCCAACGTTTCCACCTTGCAATCGACGGAGGGAACGGTGAAGGCGGGACGCGGAGATCGGCTCCGACCAGCCCTGGGGAGACTCTGGGGAGTTTCGGCTGGCATCGAGACCCTCCTGACTCCCCGGCAAACCGTCGATGGCGGTGCACCCTCTGCTTCCGGCCTCCGGCATGAAGTGAGCATAGTAACTGAGTGTGACGGCCAGGGAGGAACCCGAGCCATCGCGCCAGCGACACCACGGTAGGTGTGCCGCAGTACGTGGAAGCTGTACTTCGTTCTGCCGAAGGGCTCGAAGACGCGGACCGACATGCCGAAGTGTTCTCGGCCGGTGGAGGTAGAGCTCCCCTTGGGCAAAGCCGGGGGCCGACCGGCCTCGGAGGACGTCCTCCCTCCTGCTCAGCACACGCTTCGGCAATGCCGTGACGACGTCATCCAGGCTCAGCCCGAACGCGGAGCGCCGTCGCCAGTTCCCAGGCTGCACGGAGGAGGGCGGCGACGGTGGAGGTGTCCTCACCTCTGCCGCCGCCGTCGCTGCGGCCCGTTCGCCGCCGGGGGGCTTACTTCACCAGTCGGGCGAACTTCCGGACCTCCTGGGTGAACAGCTGGGGCTGCTCGAACGCCGCGAAGTGGCCGCCGTAGGGGATCTGGTCGTTGCAGTAGACCAGGCTGCTATAGGCGCGCTCGGCCCAGATCTTGGGGGTGCGGACCAGTTCGCGGGGGAAGACGCTCAGCCCGACCGGCAGGTCGAGCCTGGTCAGCCCGGAGGCGCCGTAGTTCTCCCAGTACAGGCGGGCGGAGGAGGAGGCGGTGTCGGGTCGGAGAAGCCGAACCCCGGCAGCGAGGGGACGACCACGTGGAAGGCGCCCTGTGGGCTGCCGCCGTACGCCGTGGGGCCGGTCAGGGGGCCGATCGCCTTCACGAACTCCACGAAGGAGCCCGGCCGGCCGTGGGTGAGGAGGAGCGGCGTGGCGTTCGGGTGCCGGGAGCGGACGTGCCGGAAGTGGATGCCCAGGCCGTCGATCTGCGTGCGGTACTGGCCCAGGGCGTTGATCTGCCGTTCGAAGCGGCGCCAGTCGTACTGAGTGCGCCAGTACTGCAGCAGGCCGGCGAGCTCGGCGAGTTGGACACCCTGGGAGTTGTCGGTGACGGTCTCCTGCTCGGGCAGCCGGACATGGGCCAGCCGTTGGCGCAGGTCCGTCAGCTGGACCTCCGGGACGCGCAGGTCCAGCGGTGTGATCCGGCCGGTGGCCTCCAGCAGGTTCAACGGGCCGACGGCACCGGCGGAGGTGGCGGCGGAGAACAGCCGTAGCCGCAGGCGGCGGGGCTCCCAGCGGCGGGCGGCGCCGGTCAGGGCCGGCATCGGCAGCCAGATCAGCGGTTCCAGAGCGAGCTGGACGATCTCCAGCCAGAGCTGATTCTGGGTGGCGTCGCGCAGGGATAGGTTGTGCATGCCGGTGGCCGGGCGGTGCGGATGCGGTCCTCGGCGCGGGCCCGGTGGCGGTCCCGCAACTTCAGCGCCTCGATCGTGGCGTCGGGGTGTTGGTAGCGAACGCCGTCAGGCCCATGCCGTCGGCATCGGTGAAACACAACCGGGCGCCAAGGTGTGGACGTTCCTTGCGGACGATCAGCCGCATCCCCTTCGGCCAGCCCTTCAAGCAGTCGCCGCCGGGTTCGACGGCCTTCGTCACGCGGAGGCCGGAACGGAAAGGACGGCGGTGTGGATGGCGTCCTGATGGTCATGCCGTGCCGCCCGCGCCGGTAGCCTTCGGTAGCTGGGCCAGCGCCAACCGGCAGGTGGTACGTAATCGGCGGCAGCGTTGCTGCCTGGGTCAGGTGAAGGCCGGCATGATCCGCTCCTTGATCAGCCGCAGTTGCGTGTTCACATCGGCTGCCTCGGTGAGGTCGCGGCCGGTGAAGGCTTTGACCAGGGTGCGGTCGGTGATGGCGCAGATCATGTGGTTGACACCGCTGGGTGCGATGTCCCGCTGGATCTTCTCCAGGCACTCCTCGGGCGTACCTGCGATGGAGAGCCGCTCGGCGACCTGCGGCGAGGTCAGCTCGATGCCTCGGGCCAGGTCTCCGGCGGCGATCGCCTCGATGGCCGGCTTCAACTCCGCCGGGTCGACTCCGTTGCGGACCAGCTGCTCCTCGGGCATGGAAGAGGCGTAGATGCCGACCATGCTGCGCGCCGCCTCCTTGGCCACCGCCGGGTCGGGCCCGGTGGCGAAGACCACCCAGGCCCCGATGTCGAGCGATCGCCAGTCCTTGCCTGCACGCTCGGCCCCGGTACGGATGTGCCGTACCGCGTACTCGTACGCCTCGCGGGTGTAGCTCAGCGCGTGATGGCAGCCGTCCGACAACTCCCCGGCCGCCTCGAAGGACTTGGGCCCGCGCATCGCGCCGAGCTTGAGCGGAAGGCGTTCCTGCACAGGCCGCGCGAAGGTGAAGAGCCCGTCGTAGGAGAAGAACTCGCCCTCGTAGGTGAGGGCACCCTCGTCCAGGAACGTACGCATCACCTGCAATGCTTCCTTCACGCGCGACAGCGGCTTCGTGCGAGCCCAGTCGATCCGGTACTGGGCGAGCAGTCCGAAGTTGCCGCTGGACAGCACGCCTTCGGCGCGGCCACCGGTGAGCTCGTCCAGGGTGGCGAGTGCCTGCGCGATCAGCGTCGGCTCCCGCAAGGTCACCGGCGACACACTCGGCCCGAGCCGAATCCGCTCGGTACGGCCGGCTGCCGCCGCGAACAGCAGCCACAGATCTTTGTGCCAGGTCTCGTCGGCCGCGTAACATGCATAAAAGCCCAGGTCGTCCGCTAATCGAATGGAATCCAAGGACTCGGCCACGGGGTAGTCGGGGAGCATGGCGTAGCTGAACTTCACGAGCGCCACCTTCGATCGGGGACCTGCATACGGTGTCCTACGCTACGCAAGCGCCATGCCCGTATCGAGAGTGCCTCAAGCGCACCGCGTCGATCATCTTCCGGTGGCAGTAGCCTCCGGCGCCCACCCCGGCCGGCCAGACATCCCGGCACCGGCAGCAGGTCCCGAGCGCGTGCCATCGCGCTGGTCCGCGCTGGCAAGCAGGCCAAGCAAACGGCGGTGGAGCACGGCATCCATCCCGTCACGTTGTCGAAGTGGTTGCGGCAAGACGACATCGACAACGGGCGGCGGCCGGGAACGCCCATCCCGACACCAGCATCGAAGTCATCGCCACCGCCTCAGGCGTGACTCGCCAGACCGTCTACGCCCACTTCCCCTCGCGGGAACAACTGCTGACAGCAGCCCTCGACCGGATCACCGAGGAAGCGGTCGCCGCGATGGACGCCGCCGGCCTTGACACGGGACCTGCTGCGGATGCCCTGCTGCGACTCCTCGATGCCAGTAACCGGACAGCCGGGCGATACCCCGTCCTGCTCCAGAAGATCAGCATGCTGCCCGTTGACCCGCACACCGACCACGAACGCCATGCGCCGGTCGCCGACCGGCTGAAGCAGGTGATCCAGCGCGGTCAGGAGACCGGGGAATTCGACGGCAGACTCTCACCGGACTGGCTCGTCGCTGTCACCATCAACCTCGGCCACGCTGCGGGCGACGAGCTGGACGCCGGCCGGATGTCCAGCAAGAAGGCAGCGGAAGCACTCCACACCAGTCTGCTCCGCGTGCTGGGCGCAGTCGCGCGGACAGGAACCCCGACACGGGAGGAAGGCGTCCCTCCGGCTCGCAGCGCCGCCAAAGCCTGGGGCGCGAAGCTCCGAAATTCTCAGAAATGACAGAAGACCTTCGGGCGTCGTAACGCCAACCTTGAAGGACTCTAGTTGGCTTGAGGTCGGAGGCGCAGAGGAGCGCCGTGACACCCGTGGGTGCGCCGCCGGTCAAAAGTTGGTAGTTGTGGCGCTCTTCGCGTGACATGATCGAGCATTTGATTTTGTTCACGTCGAGATGCCGAGTTTCTCCTAGCAAGTCCAGCGGGTTGGGTGCCATGGCGTTGGCTCGTATAAGTGCTGCGCAGTTCTCGTCTACGCCCTCGATGGTGGAAATCACGGTCGACCGCCGCCGCACCCACCCCTCAAGCACAGCCCGCTCGGCATCGGTTACGGGCAACGGCGGAATCTTCGGTCCAGGACGACTCACACCAGACCAACGACAAATCTCCGACTCAGGACGCTAGGGTGCCGGTTCAGACGTCGCAGAACCGCAGTGCCTTCAGGGCTTCGTTGATCAGCTTGCCGTCGGCTTCGCTGACCTCGTTGCCGTCGTAGCTGAAGCGCTGGGAGGCGGTCCAGTCCTCCTTCTTGCATCGATGTCCTCTCCGAGAAGGCCCCGCGCCTGCACCAGGTCCTGGACCGCTGCCGAGGCGACCAGGGGCCCGGCGGGTCAGGTGCGCGGTCGCGGGACACTAGCCGTTGTAGTCCGGCGGGCGGAACCAGAACATCTGGTTGGGATCGCCGTTCCAGGCGTGGACGATCATCCTGTCCGTGCCGTCTCTTGGGCAGTCGAGCACACCGAAATGGTCATCGCCGACTCCGACGTTGTCGAAAGACCAACCGTCCCACCCATTACCTTCGTTCAAGGAGATGGTCCAGCGGTCAAGACCGTTATTGGGCGCATGGGCCCGGAGGTGCCCGTAATCTTCCTGAGTGACGACCTTTCCAGCATGAGCACCCGAGGCGACAACCATGAAGTAGCGCTTTCCGTGCCAGCCAGTCTCCCCGGTGCACACGAATGTGAAAGTGTCGGCCCGGTCGCGCTTCCATCCATGCACCCACCCCTCCGTGTCGACACCCAGCATGGGCGTGTCCTTCTGGCTTTGATCGCTCCACGCGAGCCTGTGCAGCTTGCCCGCGCCGCCTTTCGTGGGGTCTTCGTGGTAGCGGTCGTGATGCTCCAGGAAGGAACAACCCTGCGCTTTGGCCATGGCGTACAGCGCCAGGTACGCCAGTGCTTCGGACGTTTCCCCCCCCCGAGCCTGAGCCGTCGAACTGGTCCATCTCTTGTTGGAGCTGATCGCAGCTGACCATGAGAGATCCCCTCATTCACATGAATAAGAACCCAACGGGCCCGACAGTCGGTGGACATTTGACAGGCCCCTTGAAGCCCCGGGCACCCGCCGTGCCGGTATAACGGACCGCGTCACCCATCTGAGGGGCCCCGGCCTGACCCACCTGCACCAGCCCGCGAACGGAGCAAGACGGAGGACAGGGCAAGGAGGGTTTGCGGCCCGGCTGCGGGGAGGGGCAGGGCCATGAAAGCTCGTATCCCAGGTCAGCGCACGTGGTGTGCCCCGGTGCCGAGCCAGCCGACCAGCGGCACACGCGCCCGTTCAGCAGCACGCCACTGGCGGCGCCTCAGTACCCGACGTAGGCGATGACGATGACGGTGCGCAGAGCGGTGGGCGGTGGGCGGTGACGTAGGAGATGACGCGGACGTCGTCGACGTCGTCGGCGTATTCGCGCAGTTCGGGCGGGCGGCAGGCCGTAGTCTGCGATGTCCTCCAGGACCCCGGCGAGTTGGTCGGCGTCGGCGCGCTTCTACGCAGCGTAGGCACGCGCCGCGTCCGCGGCCGCTGCATCCAGCGGCTCGCGCTCCGCGCCGATGGCGGGGTGTCGTGGTCGCTCGGCGCCGCTCCTTCATCGTGCTGCCTGCTTTCAGGTAGCGGCTGGGCCGCGGGCGCTGCTGTCCCTCGGCCATGAACCTGGGCCCACCCGGCTACGTTGCCGCGAAGCGCTCTCGGGCGCCGGAATCCGGGCGTGGAGCCAGGGAGGCCGTCATGTGACGGAGCTGCGGAAGCCGAGGCTCACGCCGATCCGGCCGATGGTCGTCAGAGGGGTGCTGGGAGGAGCCGGCGGACCACGAAGGCGTGCACCCGCAACCCGGCGAACTCGCCGACGACCTGGGGCAGAGCATTCAACTCGGCCTCCGTACGGCGCCAGTCGTAGCGGTGCAGCCAGTGCTCGACAAGTCGCCGCAACCACGGCTGCGGCGTCCCCCAGCTCCAATCCTCCTCCGGCAGGGCCTCGCGAAACCGAGTGCGCGCAAGCCGCTCGCGCAGATCGGCCGCCGCCTCGTCGGAGGTGGTGGTCGTGAACGCACGCATCCGCGCATTCTCACCCCACGTTGCGGTACGGGACGACCGGGCCGGCGCCCCGGTTCTGGTCACGCCTGCGGGGCGAGCGCTTCTTGGATGAGCTGTACCGGGTGCCAGGGATCGCGGCCCGTGCCGTGGACGATCTGCTGCCGGCAGGAGACACCGGAGGCGGCGACGACGGTGTCGTCCGGTTCGGCGTCGACGGCGGGGAAGAGCCTGTCGCCGCCGACCGTCATGGACACCTCGTAATGCTCGGACTCGAAGCCGAACGACCCCGCCATTCCGCAGCAGCCCGCGTCCAGTTCCTCGATCCGGACGCCGGGTATCCGGCTCAGCAGCGCCACCGTCGCGGCGGTTCCCACCTCCGCCTTCTGGTGGCAGTGCCCGTGGTAGAGGAGTCTGCGCCCGGCGAGCCAGGAATTCTCGGCGAGGGTCAGGCGGCCCTCGTCGATGGCCTCCAGGAGCAGCTCTTCCACCTGCCGTACGCGTCCCGCCACATTGGGTACCCGGGGGTCGCCGGGGAGCATGACGTGCAGTTCGTCGCGCAGGGTCATCAGGCACGACGGCTCGCAGCCGACGATCGGCGAGCCGGCTCCCGCGGTCTCGCCGAGGGTGTCGAGCAGGGCGCTCGCCTGGCTCTTGGCCTGTTCCACCAGGCCCTTGGACAGGCTGGACCTGCCGCAGCAGCCGCCGCCCGCCAACTCGACCCGCCAGCCGGAGTGCTCCAGCAGCTCGATGGCCGCCCGCCCGACGTCCGGATCGGTGTAGGTGGTGAAGGAGTCGGCGAGGAAGGTGACCCGCCCCGGGCCGCCCTGCCGGACCACGGCGTCCCGGCGGCGGAACCACCGGACGAGGTTGCGCCGCCGGAACACCGGCAGCGGCCGGTTCGGCGCGATGCCCAGCAGACGGTCGGCCAGCAGGCGCAGCGGGCGCAGCCGGCCGAGCAGGTTGGCGAGCGGCGCGGTCGCCGAGCCCAGCCTGTTCAGCATCCTGATGGAACCGAACACACGTGAGCGCAGCGGCACCCCGTGGACGTCGTGGTGCTGGGCGAGCGCTTCGCTCTTCAGGGTGGCCATGTCCACTCCGAGAGGGCACTCGCTCTTGCACGCCTTGCACATCAGGCAGAGGTCGAGGACCTCGTGGAGTCGTTCGTCGCCGAGCGCCCGGCGGGGGTCCGGCTCGGACAGCGCCTTGACGAGCGCGTTGGCCCGGCCGCGGGTGGAGTGCTCTTCCTCCCGTGTCGCCATGTACGACGGGCACATGACCCCGGTGTCGCCCTTGCGGCACAGCCCGATGTTCATGCACCGGTCGGCCGCGCCGCGCATGCCGCCGACGACCTCGAAGTCCAGGTGCGTCCGCAGCGGCGGCGCTGCGGGAAGGGCGGCGTCCCGCAGGTTCTCGGTCATCGGCGGCGCGTCCACGATCTTGCCGGGGTTCATCAGGTCGCCGGGGTCGAACAGCCGCTTGACCTCGCGCATCGCCCCGTAGAGTGCGTCACCGAACAGCTCCCGGTTGAACTCGCTACGGGCCAGGCCGTCCCCGTGCTCGCTGGAGTTGACCCCGCCGTACTCCGCGACGAGGTTCTTGATCTCCTCCGCCACGGCCCGCATCCTCGTCACCTCCGCGGGGTCGGCGACGTCCACGAACGGCCTGATGTGCAGACAGCCGACCGAGCAGTGTCCGTAGAACCCGGCGTCGAGCCCGTGCCGGTCCAGCACCTCCTTGAAGCGGCGGGTGTAGTCGGCAAGATGGGCGGGGTGGACGGCGGTGTCCTCGACGAACGCCAGCGGCCGCCGCGTGCCCTCGCTGGCGGCCATCAGCAGCCCCAGGCTCGACTTGCGGACCTTCAGCAGCGCCTGCTGCTGAGGCCGCGTGACGGCTTTCATCGTGTGGTAGCCGTGACCGTTCTCCGCCCAGCGGGTGACGAGCTTGTCCAGCCGTTCGAGCAGCTCGGTCTCGTCGTCTCCGGAGAAAGTCACGAACAGCAGCGCGCCGGGGTCGCCGACCAGGATGGAGCCCAGGGCGGCGTACTCGATCTTCTGGCGGGACAGGTCGAGGATGGTGCGGTCCATCAGCTCGACGGCCGCCGGGTCGCAGGTCAGGGCGTCTTCGGTGGCGGCGATCGCCGCGGGCGTCGACGTGAAGTGCCCCACGGCGATGACCGTGCGGCGCGGCTTGGGTACCAGGTCGACCAGGGCGCGGGTGGCCACCACCAGCGTGCCCTCCGAGCCGACGACGAATTTTGCCAGGTCGGGCCGTTCCTGCTCGGCGATGCGGTCCAGCCGGTAGCCGCAGGCGCGGCGCCAGAACGGGGGGAAGCCGTCCGCGATCGCTCCGGCGTGGGTACGGACGAGCTGCGGGAGCCGCCGGTGGATCTCGCCTTCCAGCGTGGGCAGGGCGGCACGGCGCGACCACTCCGCCTCGTCCAGGGGACCCAGGCGGGTGCGGGTGCCGTCGGAGAGCACCACGTCCAGCTCGCGGACGTGGTCGATCGTCATCCCGTAGCGCAGGGAGCCGCTGCCGGCCGAGTTGTTGCCGATCATCCCGCCGATCGTGGCGCGGTTGCTGGTCGAGGTGTCGGGACCGAAGACCAGGCCGTACGCGGCGGCGGCCCGGTTCAGCTCGTCCTGTACGACGCCGGGTTCGACGAGCGCGGTACGCCGCTCGGCGTCGATCTCGACGATGCGGTTCATGTGCCGGGACATGTCCAGCACCAGGCCGGGTCCCACCGTCTGCCCGGCGAGGCTCGTCCCGGCGCCGCGCGGGACCAGCGGTACGCCGTGCTCGGCCGCGGCCCGCACCGCCGCCGCCACGTCGTCGGCGTGCCGGGGGAAGACCACGCCGACGGGGGTGATCGCGTACATGCTGGCGTCCCGCGAGAACACGTGCCGCGTGTAGTCGTCGAACCGGACCTCGCCTTCGACGCCGGCCCGCAGGGCCCGCTCCAGTTCGCGGTGGGAGGTGGACGTTCGCTCGGGTGCGGCGGCCGGGGCGCTGCTGTCGGGCGCGGTCATCGGATCCGGTGCTCCTTTACGGCGTGGGCGAGGCGGCCGGGCGGACGGGCGTGGGCCGACGGCGGAAGCCCGCGGTTGGCAGGCGGGGGGGGTGCGGCTACGCCGAGCGCAGCACGTCGAGCGCGGTGGTGAGCCCGGCGGGATCGACGGGGACACCGGCGAGTTCGAGGCCCATCTGCACGCCGGCGAGGGTGCCGGCGAGGGCGAGGTCGTTGAAGTGGCCCAGGTGGCCGATCCGGAAGACCCGGCCGCTGAGCTTGCCGAGACCGGCGCCCAGCGACATGTCGAAGCGCTCCAGGATGACCTTGCGCACGGTGTCGGCGTCGTGGCCGTCGGGCATGAGCACCGCGGTCAGCGAGCCGGAGTGCTCGCGTTCGTCGGCGCACAGCACGTCGAGGCCCCAGGCCCGTACCGCGGCCCGTGTCGCCGCGGCGTGCCGGGCGTGCCGGGCGAAGACCTGCGGGAGCCCTTCGGCCTGGAGCATGCGCAGCGCCTCCTCCAGCCCGTAGAGCAGGTTGGTGGCGGGGGTGTACGGGAAGAAGCCCCGCTCGTTCGCCGCGATCACCGGGTGCCAGTCCCAGAAGGACTTGGGCAGCGCGGAGGTCCGCGCCGCCCGGAGTGCCTTGGCGCTGACGGCGTTGAAGCTCAGCCCGGGCGGCAGCATCAGGCCCTTCTGCGATCCGGCCACCGTGACGTCGACCCCCCACTCGTCGTGCCGGTAGTCGATCGAGCCGAGGGACGAGATGGTGTCGACGAGCAGCAGGGCCGGATGGCCCGCGGCGTCGATGGCCCGCCGCACGTCGGCGACGCGGCTGGTGACGCCGGTGGACGTCTCGTTGTGGACGACGCAGACCGCCTTGACGGAGTGAGCGAGGTCGGCGGACAACCTGCCCTCGACGGCCGCCGGATCCACGCCGTGCCGCCAGTCCCCGGGGACGAAGTCGACCTCCAGGCCGAGACCGCGGGCCATCTCCTGCCAGAGGGTGGCGAAGTGGCCGGTCTCGAAGCAGAGCACGCGGTCCCCGGGGCTGAGGGTGTTCACCAGGGCGGCCTCCCACGCTCCGGTGCCCGACGAGGGATAGATCACCACCGGATCCGAGGTACCGAACACCGGGCCGAGCGCATCGAGCAGCCGCCGTGTCAGCGCCGCAAACCCCGGGCCGCGGTGGTCGATCGTGGGTGCCGACATCGCCCGGAGCACGGGATCGGGGACGTTGGTCGGACCCGGTATCTGGAGGAAGTGGCGGCCGGTGCTCACTGTCACGATCGAGACTCCCGTCGTTGTGCCACATGGTGGAACGCTGTACCGTCTTGCGACACACGGAGCATAGGGTCGACCGGAGGGGGCGTCAACGGATGCAGAGCGTGCTCAATGCGCTGCGCGTGCTGGAGGAGGTCGCCGTCCGGCAGCCGGTCGGTGTCGCCGACCTGGCCAGGGCGCTTGAGATGCCGAAGAGTTCGGTCCAGCGCGCGCTCGTCACGCTGCACACTGCGGGCTGGATCAGGCAGGCCGGGGAGTCGACCACCCGCTGGGCGGTCACCACCAAGGCGCTGCACGTCGGACGGCGCGCCACCAGCGAGCTGAGCCTGCGCGACGCCGCCGTGCCGATCATGGAGGAGCTGCGGCGCCGCACCGACGAGACCGTCCACCTCACGATTCCGGAGAGCGGCGACAGGGTCGTGCTGATCGAACGGCTCCAGACGTCCAAGCCCGTACGCATCGTGATGCCGTTGGGCATGAACCTCTCGCTCCACGCCTCGGCCAACGGCAAGGCCGTGCTGGCCAACAGCCCCGCAGCAGCGATCGAGCGCTACGTCGGCGCGGGGCTGGCCCGCTACACGGACGCGACGATCGTCGACCCCGCCCTGCTCATGGCGGAGTTGCAGGTCACCCGCGAGCGCGGTTACGCCGTCAACGGCGGCGAGTGGCGCACCGACGTCTCTGCCGTCGCAGCGGCCGTCGTCGCCGAGTCCGCGCTGCCCGTGGCGAGCATCAGCGTCAACGTGCCGACCAGCAGGATGACCGAGGAACTGCGCGCCACATACGGCGCACTCGTCCGCGACGCCGCCGAGCAGGTGGCCGCGGAGCTGGGCTCCCCCGGACCCACCGGGAACGCCGCTCCGGCCTGACGTTGTTCGACGGTTTCGCGACGACCCGCGCCGGTGCCGATCGTCGCTGGTGGGAGCGTTGGCGAGGAGACGGCGCGAGAGACGGCTCCCGGAATCGCGTGTGCCGCAGACCTTGACCTCCGGCTGTGACGCTGCTCATACTCACCGCCAGCCGGACGGTGTCCGCGGAATCTTGATTTCGTATGGCGGAAGATCGCCCTGATGTATGCGAGCCGCGGGTGGCGCGACGGGCCCGGCGCACAGCCATCCGGCGGAACAGACCCATGCCATCCCCCAATGGGAGGTTCCCTTGTCTGTTGAACTCGTCTCCATCCTCATCCTCGCGGGCATCTTCCTCGTCGCCACCGTGCGCCCGGTGAACCTCGGCGTCCTCGCCATCGTCGCGGCGTTCGTCCTGGGCCTCTCCGTCCTCGACGGGGCGGACGCGGAAGAGAAGACCGACGCGATCTTCGCGGGTTTTCCCGGCGACTTGTTCGTCATCCTCGTCGGCGTCACCTTCTTGTTCGCCATTGCCAAGAGCAACGGAACGGTCGACTGGCTCGTGCACGGCGCCATCCGGGCGGTAGGCGGCCGTATCGGCCTGATTCCCTGGGTGATGTTCCTGGTCACTGCCTCTCTCACGGCGATCGGCGCGGTGGTCCCGGCCGCGGTCGCGATCATCGCCCCCATCGGAATGGGCTTTGCCGTTCGCTCAGGCATCCATCCGATGCTGATGGGCCTGCTGATCATCAACGGGGCCAGCGCCGGCGGCTTCTCACCGATGAGCATTTTCGGCGGCATCACGAACGGAGTCGTCGAGAAGGCCGACCTGCCCGGCAACCCCACACTCCTGTTCGCGGCCTCGTTCTTGTTCAACCTCGTTCTCAGCGTGATCGTCTACTTCATGTGGGGCGGCCGTGAGCTGCTCGGCCGCCGTATCGGCGACGCGGAGGACATCGA
>NZ_JACBXC010000670.1 GCF_013870535.1 Streptomyces phytophilus
CGGGCACCCGGGTGGAGGTCTTCACGTCGATGCCGGTGGTGGACCCGCCCGAGGGGCTGAAGGTGACGGCGAACGAGTTCGCCTGGACCCGCTCCCGCTTCGGCCCGCCGAGCGTCGGTACGGCCACGGACCTCGTCGGTACGTCCCTGGTGGAGACCGGTGTCGTGGACCACGACCGGTACCTGGAGGCGGTGGCGTCGCTCACCAGGGCGTACGGCGCCACGCGCTACTTCGCGCACCGCAGGGAACGGGCCGACAAGCTCCACCGGCTCCACCGGCACACCGGCCTGGAGATCGTCCGCCCCGACCTGCCGCTGGAGATCATCGCCCGCCGCGGCCCGATCGGCCGCACGATCGTCAGCTTCCCGTCGACGGTGGTGCACACGCTGCCGCTGGCCCTGGCTGGTACGGGCGTGAAGGTGGCGGTCTGCGAGGTCGACGCGAGCTGGCTGACGGAGACGGCGTCGCCGCGGGCGCAGGGCTTCCTGTCGTCGGTGGCGGGGGCGGCCAGGGAACGGCGGGGGGTCGACGGGCTGCCGGTGGGCCCGGCGACGGCCACGGGGTGGTCGGGGGCGCCGGCGGCGTCGGTGTGAGGCGCGGTGGGGGTACGGGGCTCGGGGGCCGAGGGCTGGGGGCTGGGGGCTCAGGGCTGGGCACACCCGGGTGAGCGCCGGAGTGTACCCACCGCGCACGCCGGTCATGCACCCGCGGGACTGAAATTTTGTTGATCCTTCTCGGTGGCCCCGTTGATCCCCGTACTCTTCACAGTGTGAACCGACTGATGTCCCGCGACGCAGAGCCCGAGTCCGGCCCCGACGCGCTGCTGCCCGGGGCGCTCCCGGCGCAGCTGAACGCCGAACTCATCGCGTTCCGGCGGGACTTGCACATGCACCCGGAGCTGGGCAACCAGGAGTTCCGTACCACCGCCGCGATCAAGGAGCGGCTGGAGCGGGAGGGCCTCGCCCCCCGGGTGCTCCCGGCGGGCACCGGCCTGATCTGCGACATCGGCATCCCGGACGGCGGGACGGCCCCCGGCCCGATGCTGGCGCTGCGCGCGGACATCGACGCGCTGCCGATCCCGGACACCAAGACCGTCCCGTACCGCTCCGCCGTCCCGGACCGCGCCCACGCCTGCGGCCACGACGTCCACACGGCGATCGTCCTGGGCACGGGCATCGTCCTCGCCGGCCTGGCACGCGAGGGCCTGCTGCCGCACCCGGTACGGCTGATCTTCCAGCCCGCGGAGGAGGTGCTGCCCGGCGGCGCCACCGACGCCATCGAGGCCGGCGTCCTCGACGGCGTCGGCCGGATCATCGGCGTGCACTGCGACCCGCGCGTGGACGTGGGCCGCATCGGCCTGCGCCAGGGCGCCATCACGTCCGCCTGCGACCGCCTCGAAATCTCCCTCGACGGCCCCGGCGGCCACACCGCCCGCCCCCACCTGACCACCGACCTGGTCACGGCCGCCGCCCGCGTCGCCACCGACGTCCCGGCCCTGCTGTCCCGGCGCGTGGACGCCCGCGCGGGCCTGGCCGTCACCTTCGGCCGCCTCCACGCCGGCCACGCCTGCAACGTCGTCCCGCAGCACGCGGAGCTGTCCGGCACGGTCCGCTGCCTGGACCTGGACACCTGGCGCCGCGCCCCGGACATGGTCCACGCGGCGGTCGACGAGGTCGCGGCGATGCACCGGGCGAAGTCCGCCATCACGTACGTCCGCGGCGTCCCGCCGGTGGTCAACGAACCGGCGATGACGGCGCTGCTGGCGAACGCGATGACGGCGCGCCGGGGAACGGAGTCGGTGGAGACGACGGAACAGAGCCTGGGCGGGGAGGACTTCTCCTGGTACCTGGAGCACCTTCCGGGCGCGCTGGCGCGGCTGGGCGTACGGGCGGCGGGGGAGACGGGGCTGCCGCGGGACCTGCACCAGGGGGACTTCGACGTGGACGAGGGGGCGATCCGCGTGGGGGTCGAACTGTTCACGGCGGCGGCGCTGCTGGACGCGGGTGCGGGGACGCTGGCGTAGGGCGGTTCGCCGCGGTCGGGGCTCTCTGCCGTGCCCGTGCCCACCGGCACCATGCCCTTCGGCGCGGGCAGAAGCAGGATGCGTCTTAGGTAATGGGGACGAGCGTCAGGTAGGCGAGGCCGAGAACGCCGCGATAGCCCCGCAGCCACATGCTGCGGTGGCGATCGACGCGGTCGCGGGTCTCCTTCGCCAGGGGATGGCGGGGGTGGGCGGCGAGCCATTCCTCGACGTCGGACTGGTAGGCGGACTCGAAGTCTTCCCATTCGCCGTTGCTCGCGGTCTCGATCCAGGCGGGCCGGAAGCCCGCGGAGACGGCGAGGTCGACGAGGCCGGCGAGGTCGAGATGCTCGGCGGCGGAGGCGTCCGGCCACATGGCCGACAACTCGGCCGCGGTGGGAGGGCGTTGCCAGATCCCCTCACCGAGAACGACACGGCCGCCAGGGCTGACCAGGCGGCGGAGGGCGTGCAGGGCGGCGGAGGTGTGCTCGGGGGGCCGGGCGTCGCTGAGGGCGTGGCTGGCACCGAAGCACAGGACGAGGTCGGCGGGACCGTGGGCGATGTCGACGGCGGACCCCCGGACGAACCGAACGCGCTCGGCCAGCCCACGGGCCTCGGCGCCGGCGCGGCCGCGGGCGAGGTCGTCTTCGTTGAGGTCGATGCCGACGCCGGTCGCGCCGGGGGTCGCCTCAAGGAAGCGAAGCATGAACTCGCCCCAGCCACAGCCGATGTCGAGGACGGAGACCGGGGCGGCTGAAGCGGTAGGGGCGGTAGGGGCGGCTGGCGCGGACAGCCGACGGATCATCCGGAGGGCCCGGTCCTCGGAGAGGGGACCGTGGAAGGTGAGCCGGGTGAGGCGGGGAGGGGAGGAGGAGTGGTACATGGCCAGAACGCTAGAACGCCCAGCCACCAACCCAACACCGCTTTCCCGACCCACAGCACACCGAACACCCCCTCACACCCGCCCAAGGGTAGGCGCCTGCTCTGACAACGAACCCGGGTCACCGGCGCGATCGGCTGGTCAGACGTGTGTGTGGGGGCGGGTGCGGGGGTGCGGTATCGGGGCGGGGGGTGAGTGGGCCGGCTTCGTGGCACGGCCGGTCCGGCGCTCGGGCCGGGTCCGGCGCCGAGATCAACCCCGGCCGGACGCCAACCCCCACCCCACAACCCCTCACGCCCGCCCAAGGGTAGGCGCCTGCTCTGACAACGAACCCGGGTCACCGGCGCCGCTGGCTGGTCAGGCGTGTGCGTGGGGCGGGTTCGGGGGGTCTGTGTCGGGGTGGGGCGGTGTCGTT
>NZ_JACBXC010000671.1 GCF_013870535.1 Streptomyces phytophilus
GGGTCGCCGACGGTCAGCGCGCCGGCCCTGGCGACGAACTTCTCCGCGAACTCCGCCAGCACCGCGCGGTCCACCAGCACCCGGTTGGCGGCCATGCAGACCTGCCCCTGGTGGGCGAAGCGGCTGAAGACGGCGGCGTCCACGGCGTAGTCGACGTCGGCGTCGGCGAGCACGACGATCGCCGAGTTGCCGCTCATCTCCAGCACGGTGCGCTTGAAGTGCCGGGCGGCGACGCCCGCGACGTGCCGGCCGGCCTCGGTGGAGCCGGTGAAGGACAGCACGCGCGGCACCGGGTGCTCGATGAAGGCGTCGCCGATCTCGGCGGTGTCGGTGACGACGACGTTCAGCAGTCCGGGCGGCAGCCCGGCGTCCTGGAGCAGCCACGCCAGCAGCGTGCCGCCGACGACGGGCGAGTAGCTGTGCGGCTTGAGCACCACGCCGTTGCCGAGCGCGAGCGCGGGCGCCACGGACTTCGCGGCCAGGAAGAGCGGGAAGTTGTACGAGCTGATGACGCCGACGACGCCCGCGGGCAGCCGGTAGACGCGGTTCTCCTTGCCGGGCGTCGGCGACGGCAGCACCCGGCCCTCGGCGCGCAGCGCGTACGACACGGACTCGCGCAGCACGTCCTTGGTGAGGGCGATCTCGAACGCGGCCTTCAGCCGCGTGCCGCCCAGCTCCGCCACGATCGCACGGGTGATCTCCTCCTCGCGCTCCTCGACGAGCCGCAGCGCCCGCTCGAAGACCAGCCGCCGTTCGTACGGCGAGCGCTCCGCCCAGAGCCGCTGCGCCCGCTCCGCCGCGCGGTAGGCGGCGTCCACCTCGGCGGCGGTCGCGACGGTGACGGCGGCGAGCTGCTCACCGGTGTACGGGTCGAGGTCGATGACGTCCCACGAGCCGGCGCCGGGGCACCACTTGCCGTCGATGTACTGCAGGGCCAGGTCGGAGAAGAGAGACATGAGCGAGGCTGCACCCCTGCGCACGGCGGACGGCGGGCACGGCTGTGACCGCTGACACGCCATCGTACTGGTGCGCGAAATGCACCGCCCGGTGCCTCCCTACACCTCCCGGATGAGCCGGTGCAGCAACTCCCGCGACTCGGCCTCGCCTTGGGCGGCGACGCGCAGCAGGTCCATGGCCTTCGTGTACGTCGCGACGTCCTCCGGCTTGTCCAGGTAGAGCGCGCTCGTCAGATGCTCCACGTACACGACGTCGGAGAGGTCCTCCTCCGGGAAGCTCAGGATCGTGAAGGCGCCGGAGTCGGGGGTGTGGCCGTGCTGCGCCAGCGGAATGATCCGCAGCGACACGTTCGGCATCTCGGAGGCGTCGAGCAGGTGCTGCAACTGCTTGCGCATCACCTGCCGGCCGCCGTACGGGCGGCTGATCGCGGCCTCGTCGAGCACCGCCTTCAGCTCGGCGGGGTGCTCGGCGTACAGCCGCTTCTGCCGCTCCAGCCGGGCGCCCACGCGCTTGTCCGCCTCGGCGGGCGAGATGGGCAGGCCCGCGGTGACGACGGCGTGCGCGTACTCCTCCGTCTGCAGCAGGCCGTGCACGAACTGGACTTCGTACACGTCGATCCCGGCGGCGGCCGACTCCAGTCCCACATAGGTGGGGAACCAGCCCGGCAGCACATCGCTGTAGCTGTGCCACCACCCGGCGGTGTTCGCCTCGCTGACGAGGCCGACGAGGGCGTCGCGCTCGGTCTGATCGGTCACGCCGTACAGCGTGAGCAGGTCCTCCACGTCTCGGCTCTTGAAACTCACCCGGCCCAGCTCCATCCGGCTGATCTTGGATTCCGAGGCCCTGATCGCGTATCCGGCGGCGTCGCGCGAGATCCCCTGCTCTTCCCGCAACCGTCTGAGCTGAGAGCCCAGCAGGATACGGCGCACGACCGATCCGCTTGATCCGTCCACGGCCATCGGAGCCCTCCACCCACCTCGGCGACATGGCACTTACAAAGGACATGGCACTACAAGCGCGCCCCCGGCGCCACCGGCCCATACTGCCACCACTCCGTATCATTGCGTGCCCGAACGGTTACCCAACCGAGAAAATCTTGCCGGGCAATGCCCATGAACCGGTAAGTTGCTAGACATTCCTCGCTCGTGCACGTGCATCTGCCCTTGCATCTGCCAAAGGCATTCGGAACCATGGGCATCCGCACGGTGACGACAGACACGCACGCGACTGGGGAGTGCCGCGCATGGGGACCGAAGCAGCAGCCGTGCTCGCGCCCTTATGGCGAGGGCTGCCCCCGCTCGACTCCGGCGCCGTCGACGGTGCCGCGTCCTGTGCGATATCCGGCAGCCACGAGTCCGTGAGCGGCGCGCGCGCCTTTACCCACACCACGTTGCGGCACTGGGAGCTGACCGACCTCAGCGACGATGTCGCACTGGTCGTCTCGGAGCTGGTCACCAACGCGCTCCGGCACGCCCTGAACGGCGGCTCCGGGCAGGACGCGGCGGTGCGGCTGCACCTGATGCGCTGGGCGTCCCGGCTGGTGTGCGCCGTACGCGACCCGAGCACCGCGAGTCCGGTGGCCGGGGTCGCCGACGTGGGCGCGGAGTCGGGGCGCGGGCTGTATCTCGTCGACTCCTTCAGCGACAGCTGGGGCTGGCACCCGCTGGACGGCGCGCTGCGGGGCAAGGTCGTGTGGGCCGTGTTCCACCTGCCGCCGCCCGCGGCGGACTGACGGCCGGTACGCGCACACCGACCGCCTGATCGGCCGACGGCCGCAGGCCGTTAGGCTCTCGAAGTATGAGCGGGGGGCCTGGGGCACTGATCGACGGGCGGTTCGAGCTGATCGAACGCCTCGGCAGCGGCGGCATGGGCACGGTGTGGCGCTCGCGCGACACGGTCCTGGAGCGCGAGGTGGCGCTCAAGGAGGTGCGGTCGCCGGATCCCGCCCACGACGCCCGGACCGTACGGGAACGGGTGCTGCGCGAGGCGCGCGCGCTGGCCCGGCTGAACCACCCCCACGTCGTCACCATCCACCACATCGTCGCCGCCGAGCCGCACCCCTGGCTCGTCATGGAGCTGGTGCCCGGTCCGAACCTCGGCGACCGGCTCGGCTCGGCGGGACCGCTGCCGCCCCAGGAGGCCGCGCGCCTGGGCCGCGACGTGCTCGCCGCGCTGACCGCCGCGCACGCCGCCGGCATCCACCACCGCGACGTCAAGCCCGCGAACGTCCTGCTGCGCCCCGGGGAGCCGCACGCGCGCGCCGTGCTCACCGACTTCGGCATCGCCGCGCTCGCCGGCTCCACCGCGCTCACCGCGACCGGCGAGGTCGTCGGCTCCCCCGAGTACGTGGCACCC
>NZ_JACBXC010000672.1 GCF_013870535.1 Streptomyces phytophilus
TCTGTATGGCTTGTACGGCTTGCGCGGTCTGTGCGTCCGGTACGGCCTGGGCTGTCGGCACTGTCGGCACTGTCGGCACTGTCGGCACTGTTTGCACTGTTTGCGCTGTCTGTGCTGTCTGTGCTGCCTGCATGACGTGCGCCGCCGGTGCGGTCTGCGTCACCTGCGCTGCCGCTGCCGGCCCCGGTGCCAGTTCCGCCTTCGCCGCCCGCGGGCGCAGCGGGGCGTCGATGCCCGCCGCCGCGAGACCCTCCTGCGCCGTCTCCGCCAGCGGCACCCCGTACCTCGCCAGCTTCAGCGGCATCACCGCCTCCACCGGCGCCTTCCGCCGCCACGCGCGGCCGTAGCGGGCGCGCAGCCGGGCGCGGTAGACCATGCGGTCCTGTTCGAGGCGGATGACCTCCTCGTACGAGCGCAGCTCCCACAGCTTCATCCGCCGCCAGAGCCGGAACGTGGAGGGGAAGGCCAGCAGCCAGCGCGAGACGCGGACGCCCTCCATGTACTTGTCGGCCGTGATGTCCGCGATCCGGCCGATCGCGTGCCGCGCGGCCTCCACCGCCACCACGAACAGCACCGGGATGATCGCGTGCATCCCGACGCCCAGCGGGTCGGGCCACGCCGCCGCGCCGTTGAACGCGATCGTCGCCGCCGTCAGCAGCCACGCCGCCTGCCGCAGCAGCGGGAACGGGATGCGTATCCAGGTGAGCAGCAGGTCGAGGGCCAGCAGGACCACGATGCCGGCGTCGATGCCGATGGGGAAGAAGACCGCGAAGTCGCCGAAGCCCTTCTTCTCGGCGAGGTCGCGCACGGCCGCGTAGGACCCGGCGAAGCCGATCGCCGCGATCACCACCGCGCCGAGGATGACGACGGAGATGAGTATCCGGTGCGTCCGGTTCATGCGTATCGCAGGAGCCCTGTCCACGCGCCGTTCCCTCTCCGCTGGCGATCACCTGCCGCCCCGGGTCGGGCCCGGAGCCACGCTAGCCTCGCACGGCTGTACGGGGCTGCGTATGCAGGTTCGCTCACTTGACCGCGGCCAGGGCCTCCTTGGTCGCCTTCTCCGCGTCCTTCAGCAGGTCGGCGGCCTTCGGCTGATCCGAGCCCTGGAAGCCGGCGCCGTGGTAGTTGACGGTGACGACGACGTTTTCGTGCAGGGAGACGACCGTCTGCTTGCGGTAGTCCTGCTTGTCCTCGGTCGTCTCGTACGTGAACTCCGTGGCCTTCTGGCCCAGTCCGGACGCGGGGGAGGACTTCATGCCCTTGGCGCCTTCGGCGGCCTCGGCGGCGGCGACCTGCTTGCCGTAGTACTCCGCGGCGCGGTCGGCGCCGCTGCCGACGGCGGGGTCGGAGTCGTAGCGCTGGTAGGAGACGTCGAGCCAGCGCCACTGGTAGCCCTTGAGGCCGGTCCAGGAGCAGCTGCTGCGCTGCGCGGTGTCGGCGGACTTGCCCGCGGTGCCGCCGGTGCTCTTCGCGCCCGGCACCAGGTCCTTGACGCTGTCCTTCGCGAGGGCGTCGCAGGGGTCGGGCAGCTTGGCGAACTTCGCCGGCTCGATCTGCGGCTCGCTGGACTCCGTGGACGGTGCGGAGCTGCCCGGCTTGCCGCTGTCGCCGCCGTCGTCGCCGGAGGAGCAGCCGGCGGTGACGAGTATCACGGGCACGGCCGCGGCGGCCAGGGCTCGGGGGATGCGGGTCGTAGAGCGGTGCATGGGTCCTTCATCACTCGGTCGTCGGGCGGCGCGTGGTGGGGGCACGACGCCCTGGGCCAGGCGCCTTGCGGGCGCCGGCTTGCGAGCGTACCCGCCGCCGACGGCGGCGTACGGGCGACCGGGGCGGCCCGTGCGTCAGCCGGCGAGCTGGTCGGCGAGCTGGTCGGCCACCTGCTGGGCGCGCTGTTGCAGCTCAGCGCTGTCCGGCGGCTCGCTGTCCGCGGTGTGCCACTGGTCGTACGTGACGGTCACCACGACGTTCGACGTGCGGAACACCACTATCACCTTGCGCTGCACACCGGCGCCGGCGTCGGCTGCCTTGTCGTCGAGGAACGACTCGTCGCCGATGTCGTCGAGGAGGCGGGGGGCGATGGTCTGGGCGGGGCTGGAGCCGTCGTCGGGGGAGTCGCTCCCCGACTCGGTGCTGCCGTCCGTGCCGCTGTCCGCGGCTGCGTCGGTGGCGTCGGTGGCGTCGTCCGAGGCGTCGCCGGTGGCGTCGTCCGTGCTGCCGGCCTCGGCGTCGTCCGTGCTGCCCGCGCCTTCGGACTCCTCGCCGCCCGCTTCCGCGCCGTCCCCGTCCGGCCCCGGGTCGTCCGTCGCACCGGCGCCGCCGTCCCCGTCGCCGCCCTTGCCCCCGGCCGGCGGGCTGCTCTCGCCCGTGGCGGGGACGCCGCCGGTCCCGGACTTGTCGGGCAGTTCCGGCCGGCCGTTGCTGACGTCGACGTCGTGCTCCTCGGCGCGCTCCGCGTAGATCAGGGCGGCCTGCTGGTCGTCGCTGATCTCGTCGTCGTACGACACGATCCGCTCGAACTGCAACTCCAGCTTGTGGCCGCCCTCCGTGGTCTCCCGCTCCCAGCGGCAGCCCACCTGGCGGTCGGCGTCGTACGTCAGGTCCGGCTCGCCGGCGAGGGCCTCCTCGGCGTCCTCGCCGGTCTCCGCGTCTGCGCCCGGCAGCAGGTCGTTCAGCTTCCCGGCGCTCAGCGCCGTGCACGGCTCGGGCAGCGTGCTGTACTTCCCCGACGGCACCGGTACGGAGGCGGCGCCGGCCCCGCCGGACCCGCTGTCGACGGCGCTGCTGCCCCCGTCGGAGCCGGTGCAGCCGACCAGCGCGACCGCGAGCACGGCGGCCGTCGCGACGGCCTGCGCGAGTGCCCTTCGCTGCACGGGAGAAGGCTCCTTCCGACTTCAGGACATGGTGCCGTCCGAAGGTGGGGGACGACCACCATGTTTATCGCACGTCCTGCCGCTTCGTTCGGTCGGGTGTCCGCCGTAAGGCGGTTGACCCGCTCATCTTGTCGCATGTGCGCCGGGGGCGGTCATGTCGTGTGCCGGGGCGCGCGGTGAGTGTCAGTGGGGCGGCCTACCCTTGGGCGGGTGTGCGGGGGTGTTTCGCGGGGACTTGGGCGGGTGTGCGGGGGCGTATCGCGGTGCGGGAGGGCGCGTTACGAGGGCCCGTGCGCCGGGAGGTTCCAGCCGAGCAGCACCGGCCGGTCGTGTTCCGTGCCGAGGACCGACAGCGTCGCCGTCTCCAGCCGGTACAGCGAGCCGGCGGCCGGGTGCTGGCCCAGCCGGCGGGCGGTGAGGACGCGCAGGACGTGCCCGTG
>NZ_JACBXC010000673.1 GCF_013870535.1 Streptomyces phytophilus
CCCAGGACACCCGGACCGCTGACCAGTAGTGACCCGCCGCCGTGCCGGGGTGCCGCGCACGTGAGGCAGCGCGTGCGCGGCGCGTAATATCGGCCATGGCGGCCCCCCTCCTCCCGCCGACCACGGTTCGCGAGACGAGGGAGAGCGAGCATGCCGGAGCCCGACGCCGCGCCGCCCGCCGACCGGACGATGTGCAACCGGCCGACCACCTCGGCCCGCTGGACGTTCATCCGCACGGAGAGCGGCAGCGCCGCCTTCCTCGTCGCCGCCGCCGTCGCGGCGCTCGTCTGGGCCAACGTCGCCCCCGGCACGTACACCGACTTCTGGCACACCCACCTCTCCGTCGAGCTGGGCGACCACGGCCTCTCCCTCGATCTGCGCGAGTGGGTCAACAGCGGGCTGATGACCGTCTTCTTCCTGGTCATCGGCCTGGAGGTGCGGCGCGAGTTCGACATGGGGGAGCTGCGCGAGCTGAACCGCGTGACGCTGCCGTTCATGGCCGGGCTCGCCGGCATGCTCGTGCCGGTGCTCATCTTCCTGGCCTTCAACGCCGGCGACTCCGCGGCCTCCGGCTGGGGCGTGGCGATGTCCACGGACACCGCGTTCGCGCTCGGCATGCTGGCGCTGCTGGGCAAGCGGTTCCCCCGCCGCCTGTACACCTTCGTGCTGACCATCGCGGTCGTCGACGACTTCGTCGTCCTCGCCGTCATCGCCTTCGTCTACAGCGACAGCGTGACCTGGCCCCCGCTGCTGGTCGGCGCCGTCGTGTTCGCGGCGATCGTGGCGCTGCGGTCCTCGGGCAGCCGCCGCGGCCCGCTCTACGCGCTGCTCGGTGTCGCCATGTGGCTGGCGTTCGAGGAGTCCGGGGTGGATCCCGTCGTCGTCGGGCTGCTCATCGGGCTCATGACCTTCGCCTACCCGGCGCCGCGCAGCGACCTGGAGCGGGCCACCGGGCTGTTCCGCTCGTTCCGCGAGCAGCCGACGCCCGAGCTGGAGCGGGAGGCGCGGCAGGGCATCGCCTCGGCGATCTCCCCGAACGAGCGGCTGCTGCGGATGTACCACCCGTGGAGCAGCTACCTGGTCGTGCCGCTGTTCGCGCTGGCCAACACCGGTATCGAGCTGGGCGGCGACGCCCTGTCGAGCGCCGTCACCTCACCGCTGACGGTGGGCGTCTTCCTCGCCTTCGTCGTCGGCAAGCCGCTCGGCGTCATCGGCGCGACCGCGCTGACGACCTGGTGGAGCAAGGGCAGGCTGCGCCCGCCCGTCGGCTGGGCGTCCGTCGCGGGCGGCGGCGCCATCACCGGCATCGGCTTCACCATCGCCGTGCTGATCGCCACGATGGCGTTCGACGGCACGCAGCTGGAGGAGGCGAAGATCGGCATCCTCGCCGCGGTCCTCGGCTCCGTCCTCGTCACCGCGCTCGTCGCCCTGGTGACCAGCCGGCTGCCGAAGCAGCGGCGCATCCGCGCGCTGCTGGGCACCGCGCCCGTCATCGTCGACCTCACCGTCCCCGTGGACCCCGACCGCGACCACATCCGCGGCCCGCACGAGGCGCCCGTCACGGTCGTCGAGTACGGCGACTTCGAATGCCCGTACTGCGGCAGGGCCGAACCCGTCGTACGCGACCTCCTCGCCGACTTCGGCGACATCCGCTACGTCTGGCGCCATCTGCCGCTCACCGACGTGCACCCGCGCGCGCAGCTCGCCGCCGAGGCCGCGGAGGCGGCTGCCGAGCAGGACGCGTTCTGGCCCATGCACGACCGGCTGCTCGCCCACCAGGACCGGCTGACGCCGCGTGACCTGGTGGAGCACGCGGCGGAGCTGGGGCTCGACGTCGACCGGTTCAGCCGGGCGCTGAACTCCCGCCACGGCGCGGGCCGGGTCGACGAGGACACCGAGTCCGCGGACCTCAGCGGGGTCGCGGGCACGCCGACGTTCTTCGTCAACGGGCGCCGCCACCGCGGCGCGTACGACATCGCCGGCCTGTCGGCCGCGGTGCGGGGGGCGCGGGCCCGGGCGATGCTGGACGAGGACGAGACGGACGACGGGAACGGCGGGAACGGCGGGAGCGGCGGGAGCGACGGGAGCGACGAGACGGACCGGGCCGACGGCAGGGCGTGACCGCCGCGCTCCGGCGCGGAGGTGGGGGACCGGGGGCGGCGGGCGTCAGGTTCCGCCGCCCCCGGAGACTGCGGTGAGCAGCGCCAGCGGCGTGGCTGCTGCCCACGCCTGCGGGGAGCAGGCGTGTGGATACGGTACGGGTGCCGGGTGGTCGCTGCGTGCGTAACCGGCCAGCACCTCCGGCAGCCGCCAGCCGTGCGCCTCCGCGGTGGCCAGCAGCCCCCGGGCCAGCGAGCGGACCTCGGGGCCGAGACCGTAGCGGGCCAGACCGAGGGCGATGACGGCGTTGTCATGCGGCCAGCAGCTCCCGCGATGGTACGACAGCGGGTGGTACGGCAGTTGACCGGCCGCCAGCGTACGCACCGCCCAGCCCGAGAAGAAGTCGCCGGCGAGCAGCCGCCGTCCGGTGTGCGCGCCGCGCCCGGGGTCCAGGATCCCCGACCACAGCAGGTGGCCGGCGTCCGAGGCGAGCGCGTCCACCTGCCGCCCCCGGCCGTCGAGCGCCAGCGCCGGGAAGTCCGCGGCGGACAGCCAGAAGTCGCGGTGGAAGCGGTCGCGCAGCCCGGCGGCGAGGGCGTCGAGGCGGTCGGCGTACGGGGCGTCGCCCCAGACGCCGCGGGCGAGCCGCGCGGTGCGGACGAGGGCGTCGTACGCGTAGCCCTGCGCCTCGGCGACGGCGACGGGGCCTTCGGCCTGGGTGCCGTCCGCGAAGCAGATCGCGCCCGCGGAGTCCTTCCAGTTCTGGTTGACCAGCCCGCCGGGGTCGGGGGTGTAGACGAGCCAGCCGTGCTCCGCCAGCCCGCCGTCGCCGAGCATCCACCCCACGGCCGCCCGTGCCTGCGGCTCCAGCCGTGCGGCGAGTGCGGTGTCGGCGGTGGCCTCGGCGTGCGCCTGGAGCAGGACGAGGAAGAGGGGGGTGACGTCGACGGACCCGTAGTAACGCCCGTACGGCACCTGCCGGAAGGCGGCCAGCTCGCCGTGGCGTACCTCGTGCGCGATACGGCCGGGCTGCTCGGCGGAGAAGGCGTCGTGCCGGGTGCCCTGGGTGGCGGCGAGCGCGAGGAGGGTGTCGCGGGCGAGGGCGGGGCGGTAGGGCAGCGCGAAGAGGGAGGTGAGCACGGAGTCCCGCCCGAACAGGGTGAGGAACCACGGGATCCCGGCCCCCGGCACGGTCAGCGCTTCCGCAC
>NZ_JACBXC010000674.1 GCF_013870535.1 Streptomyces phytophilus
CGCCTGCCCGGTGCGCAGGTCGAACGCCCACTGGTGCCCGGGGCAGACCACGCGGCCGTGCAGCACGGTGCCGCGCGCCAGCGACTTGCCCTTGTGCACGCACGCGTCGCGGAACGCGAACACCTCGCCGTCGGCGTAGAAGAGCGCGACCCGCTCCTCGCCGAGCGCCACCAGCTTCTTTCTGCGCCGGCTCACGTCGGTGAGTTCGGCGACCCGCGTCCATTCGGACATGTGCTCCTCCGGGTATGAAGAGACGGCGGCGGCCGGAATGTCGCGTCCGGCCGCCGCCGTCTGCCGGCTCGCGGTCCTTTCAGGCGGCGGCCGCGGCCGGCTCCAGGTCCGGCCGGACGTAGTGGTCGTAGAGCGCCTGGGTGTACGAGAAGCGCATCTCCGCGCCCCAGCGCACGAATTGCAGGCACCGCTGCTGGAGCCGCGGGGTGTCGGCGTGGTCGAGCACGATCTGGTATCCGCGCTCGCCGTGCACGACGTCCGAGGTGATGTGCAGATCGAAGAACTCGATCTCGTCCTCGGTGAATCCGTAGCTCTCCCGCAGCGGCACGATCTGCTTCTTGTAGATGCTCGGCACCTGCGACTCCAGGCCCACCACCAGCGCGGCGGTGGCGACCACGAAGTGCTCGCGCATGGCGACCGCGTAGCACCAGGACTGCAGGCCGCGGGTGACGGGGTTCATGTTCGAGGGGTCCTCGATGCGCTCCTTGGTGGTGCCGCACGCCTCCGCGAAGCGGATGAGGAGGTCGGTGTGGCGGATGTCGGCCAACTCCTCCTCGTACATGTTCTGGAGGGTGAAGTCCTTGGCGCCGGTGAATTCGTCCGGGGTGTTTCCGTAGATGTACCCCAGGTAGTCGGCGAACGGGCCGACGTAGTGGTAGTGGTTCTCCGCCCAGCGGGCGAAGTGCTCGCGCTTGAGCTGCCCTTCCGCCCACGCGGTGCTGAAGGAGGCGTTCTTCGCCTCGCGGCCCTTGATGGCCTCTTCCAGCGCGCTGCGGAATTCGTCTCTAGAGAGCAGTTCCGTCATCTGCTGCGTCCTTTCCGCGGTCCGTGTGTCACCAAAGTAGGGAGCGTGCGGGGGAGTCGAGGATGGTGTTTGTGCACAGGCCCGTGCGGAATCTCTGTGCACAGTGCCGGACAGGGGTGCGGGTACGGGCGCGGGCGGGCGTCAGAAGAGCACGGTCGCCAGCGCCGTGGCCGTCACCAGACCGGCGACGACCGGCACGAAGCAGTGCCGTACGACCTCCTGCACCGGCACCCGCGCCACCCCCGCGACCGCCAGCAGCGAGGACCACGCGATGAGCACGCCGCCCCCGGTCCACACCGAGCCCATCTGCCCCACGGCGGCCAGCGTCGCCGGGTCGACGTCCGCGGCCGGGCCGAGGGAGCCGGAGAGCGAGCCGGTCAGGGGCAGGCCGGCGAAGCCGGAGCCCTCCAGGCCGGTGATCATGCCGATGATCAGGATGGCGAACGCCACGATGAAGCCGACGTCGGGGATGTACTGGTCGACGGCGGTGACGAGGTCGAAGAGCAGCGCCGGCGGGTCGTCGTCCTGCACGCCGGTGATCTGCGTGATGAAGTCGACGTTGCCGAGGAAGAAGAACCCGGCGATCGGCACGACGACGCCCATGGCCTTGAACGCGAAGACCAGCCCGTCGACGACGTGGTCCGCGGCGGTGGTCAGGCCCTCCTTGCCGTCGCAGGAGAACACGGCGGCGAAGAGCAGCAGCATCGCGACACCGCCGACGAGCCCGGCGGCCTCGCCGCCCTGGACCTCGGTGACGGTGTCGGTGAACTTGCCGAGGAGCATGTAGCCGACGATGGCGGCGAAGGTGAGCGGCACGATGAGGGCGAACGCGCGGGAGCGGCGCACGCGTTCGCCGGGGGCCGCGCCGCCGGGGTCGGGGTCGGGGTCGGGTCCCTGGCCGGAGCCGGGGTCGGGTCCCGTGCCCGTGCCCGGGCCCGTAGCAGAATCGGTTCCTCGCTCCGCGCCGGTCCCGCCCCCCGGTGGGCTGAGCAGCTTCGTCGCCGCCCCCGCATCCCCGTCGGAGGCCGCAGCCGTACGCGCCCGGCGCCCCGCGCCCGTACCCCCGAGGGAGACGTCCGAGCCCCCGCCGCCGTCCGCCGCCAGCGCCTCCGCGTCGGCCTCCCAGCGCAGCCGGTGCTCCTCGCTGACCGTGCCGAAGGAGCGCCGCCCCTTCAGGTACACCAGCGTCAGCGCCACCACCCCGGTGATCACCGACAGCACCATCGCCCGGTCCGCGACCGCGGAGGTCTCCACGCCCGCCGCCTTCGCGGACAGCCCCGGCGCCACCTGGATCACGTAGTCGCTGGACAGCGCCATGCCCTGCCCCGCGATGGCGATGGCCGCCGCCGCGCTCACCGCCGGCAGCCCGGCCCGGATCGCCGCGGGCAGCAGGATCGCCCCGATCAGCGGCACCGCGGGCGTCGGCCAGAAGAACAGGCTGATGAAGTACGTGACGCCGGCGATGGCGACGAACGCCATCCGCCCGTTGCGCATCAGCGCCCGGAACGGCACCACCATCCGCCGCTCCGCGCCCATGGCGCGCATCGCGCCGAGCAGCGCGGTGATGAGGGCGATGATGAGGAAGATGCTGAAGAGTTCCCCGGCCGCGGTCAGGCTCGCGGAGAAGATCGAGGCCAGGCCCTTGACCAGGCTGCCGCTGTAGAACCAGGCCGTGAGAAAGGTCGCGACGACCGCGGGGACGACGACATTACGCCGCGCGATCATCACGCCGATGATGACGACAACCCCCGCGAGATACGTCCAGTGCGCAGCAGTCAGCTCCACGTCCGCACTCCCTACCCGGCGTCCGGCACTGCTGCCGGACCGCCGAAGTCCGATGGTTGTGCGGCACTCTGGCGACCGTTTCTGCCAGGCCACAGGGGGAGGGTGCACATTGTCCGGCACATTATTTGTGCACTGTGCGGGCGGGAAGACCCTGGAGTTTCCGCGCTGTTTCCCGGCGGGGTCCGGGCCGTTGCCGGGTGACCGGAATGTGCGGGGCGCACAAGCCGGCCGCCGGATCCGGGGGCAGATTGCACATGGATCTTCGGTCCGGCCGGGCGGATACTCGCCGTATGGCCGAGTCGTACGAGTCGCATCCTCCGTCCGTCCAGCAGCC
The DNA here is from genome assembly GCF_013870535.1 of Streptomyces phytophilus. Classification (GTDB taxonomy): domain Bacteria; phylum Actinomycetota; class Actinomycetes; order Streptomycetales; family Streptomycetaceae; genus Streptomyces; species Streptomyces phytophilus. Next base: position 3,156 of record NZ_JACBXC010000674.1, read on the forward strand.
CCCTGAGCAGCAGCGCCCGCCCCGTACCCCCGTGCTCTCCGCCGGCGGCATGGCCGCCAGTGCGCATCCCGCAGTCACCTTCGCCGGCGCCACCGTGCTGCGCGACGGGGGCAACGCCGTGGACGCGGCGCTGGCCATGGCCGCGATGTCGT
>NZ_JACBXC010000675.1 GCF_013870535.1 Streptomyces phytophilus
GGCGGCGGCGGAGGAGGCGGTGAAGATGCCGATGCCGACGGCGAACATGCGGCGGCGGCCGAAGCGGTCGCCGAGCGAGGCGCCGAGCATGAGGAGGACGGCGAAGGTGAGCGTGTACGCGCTGACCGTCCACTCCAGGTCCTCCATGCCGCCGCCGAGGTCGTCGCGGATGGCCGGGAGGGCGGTGGTGACGACGAGGTTGTCGAGCGCGCCCATGAAGCTGGCGAGGCTGGTGAGGAGCAGGGCCCAGAAGGTGGGGCCGAGGCGGCGGCGTTCGCCGGTGTGGGCCGGTGCGGGCATGGTTCCCTCCGGATTAGTTATTAGTCAATAACTTTCGCGGGCATGCGGAGGCGTGCCCGGGGGTGCAAGGGGGGTGGGTGGATCGGTGTGCGTCAGTGCCGGATGTAGCGGATCCGCCGGATGTGCCGGGCCGTGCTCGTCAGGTGCGCGGCACGGTCTCGGGCCAGAAGCCTTGCCACACCCGCTCCGTCGGCGCGTAGCCGAGTGCGACCAGGGTGTTGATCAGCATCCCGAAGGCGAGGAAGGTGGTGGCCTCCGAGGAATCCCCGTTGAACGTCAGCAGGGCGAAGTCGTAGAAGTGCTCGGTCCAGGCGGCCCGGATGGGCTTTCCGAACTCGTGGTCGCCCGACGACTCGGCCGAGGCCACCGCGACGTACATCTGCATCTGCATCAGCAGCCGGTCGCGATCCTCCATCAGCCGCTGGTACGCCACGGCCACCGCCTTGTGCGCCTCGTCCGGCGACAGGCCCTCGGCGGCGTTGCGCATCACCACGGCGGTGTCCTCGATGCAGCGCACCGAGGCGGCCAGGAAGATCGCACGCTTGTTGGGGAAGAGGCGGAAGAGGTACGGCTGGGAGACGCCGACCCGCTTGGCGATCGACTCGGTGGACGTCCCGTGGTACCCGCCCCGGCCGAACTCCGTGATCGCCGCGCGGATGACGCTCTCGCGCCGCTCCTCTGCGCTCATCCTCACCATGGGAAGTAAGTTATTGGCCACTCACTAACTTGTCAAGCCGGGGGCTCGGGTACGGACCTGGCGCCCCCGGCCCGTACGCCCTCCGGCCCGTACGCCCTCCGCCCGGCTACGCCAGTCGGACCACGGCCCGCGACATCCCCAGCACCTTCTGCCCGCCGCTCGTCGCCGTCAGGTCCACCCGGACCGTACGCGCCTCGTCGTCCAGCTTCTGCGCGACCTTCCCCGACACCTCGATCACCGCGCCCACGCCGTCGTCCGGCACGACCACCGGCTTGGTGAACCGCACCCCGTAGTCCACCACCGCGCCCGGGTCCCCGGCCCAGTCCGTGACCACCCGGATCGCCTCGGCCATCGTGAACATGCCGTGCGCGATCACGTCCGGCAGCCCGACCTCCCTGGCGAACCGCTCGTTCCAGTGGATCGGGTTGAAGTCCCCGGACGCGCCCGCGTAGCGCACCAGCGTCTCGCGGGTCACCGGGAACGACTGCGCCGGCAGCTCCGTGCCGGTCTCGACGGCGTCGTACGCCACCTTCGCCACCATCGGCCCTCAGCCCTCCTCGGCGGCGCGGGCCACCAGTTTGATGATCGTCGTCACCACGTGCCCGCCCGCCTCGTCGCGGATCTCGCCGCGCACGTCCATGATGTCGTTCCCGGCCATCGACCTGATCGACTCGATCGTCGACGTCACCGAGAGCCGGTCCCCGGCCCGTACCGGACGGCTGTACGCGAACTTCTGGTCCCCGTGCACCACGCGGCTGTAGTCCAGCCCGAGCTGCGGGTCCTCGATCACCTTGCCCGCGGCCCGGAACGCGATCGCGAACACGAACGTCGGCGGCGCGATCACGTCGGGGTGGCCCAGGGCCTTCGCGGCCTCCGGGTCGGTGTACGCGGGGTTGGCGTCGCCCACCGCCTCCGCGAACTCGCGGATCTTCTCCCGGCCCACCTCGTAGGGGGCGGTGGGCGGATAGCTCCGGCCCACGAAGGACTGATCGAGCGGCATGAACTCTCCTGTCGCGCGCGGGAGGCGGTCGGCAAGGCTGCGGAGGCGGCGCGTCCGGTGCGGGGTGCGGGGGAAGCGCGGCGAACCCCTCGTCCCGGGTGGGACGAGGGGTTCGATGGCCTGCGTTCAGCGGGTCTCGCGGTGCGCCGTGTGGGCGTTGCAGCGAGGACAGTGCTTCTTCATCTCCAGGCGATCCGGGTTGTTGCGCCGGTTCTTCTTGGTGATGTAGTTCCGCTCCTTGCACTCCACGCAGGCCAGCGTGATCTTCGGGCGGACGTCTGTGGCAGCCACGTGAGTGCTCCTTGACGAACGGACAACTTCTTCAACGCAGAAAGAGTAGCCGACCGAAGGTCCGAGCCTGCAATCGGCTACATGAGGTAAGTAGCGGTGACCGGACTTGAACCGGTGACACAGCGATTATGAGCCGCTTGCTCTACCGACTGAGCTACACCGCTGCGATGCTCTGCGCCTCCCAGGATAGCGAGGTGCGAACCGCATCAGAGCCCCAAAACGGAATCGAACCGTTGACCTTCTCCTTACCATGGAGACGCTCTGCCGACTGAGCTATTGGGGCGAGCGATGAAGACACTACACGCTGAGCGGCCGAAGGTGAAATCAGTAACCCGCCCTTGATCGCGCCCGCCCGCACGTGCCGATCGCCGCCGGTGGGCGGACCTGCCGGTTGCCACGCCGGTACGACTTATCCCCTCCTCCGCGGTGCGCGCGCCCGCCCCACCTAGGCTCGTTCGCGCCGTCTGGTGCAGTTTGACTGCTTCTGGCCTCGATGGCGCTTTTCTGATCTTGGTTATGCGATTTTGCTCACATCGGGGATGTTTACCCTGACCTGCCCGCAGGAGTCACATGCCCGCCAGCAGCCCCCCGCAGCAGCCTCGGCACGGGTCCGCCGCGGGGGGTGACGGCACACCGGTGCTGTGCGGCGCGCGGCTGGTGGACGGCAGGACGGTGGACGTACGCCTCGGGGGCGGCCGGATCCTGGCGGTGGGGCCGGCGGGCAGCCTGGCGGGGCCGGCGGGCGGGTGCGGGGCGCGGGTGGATCTCGGCGGGTATCTGCTGCTGCCGGCGCCGGTGGAGGCGCATGCGCACCTGGACACGGCGTTGACGGGGGAGTTCCCGGGAGGCTCCGGGGCCTCCGGGGCCCCTGGGTCTTCCGGGTCTTCCGCGTTGTCGTGGTCTTCTGGGTCTTGTGGGGCTGTCGCTGCCGGTGTGCAGCGGCGGGCCGTCGAGGCCGCCCTCCTCCAACTCGGGCACGGCGCCACCACCTTGCGCACGCACGTACGTATCGGCGGCGG